>JACCZL010000094.1 GCA_013695975.1 Chloroflexota bacterium | reverse complement strand
CCGCTCCTCTGCATCACCGCGCGACCGCGTAGCTGATGACTGACGATCCCTTTACCCTGGCCGAGCTGCTCACCCCGATCGACAAGGACGAGTTCCTCGCGACCTCCTGGGAACGGCGCCCGCTCGTCGTCGCCAGGGGGCGGCCGGACTACTACGCGGGCGTCCTCACCCTCGACGACGTCGACCAGTTGCTCTTCACCCGCGAGCTCCACTATCCGGCCGTTCGGCTGGCAAAGGTCGGCGCGTCGTTCTCGCCCTCGAGCTTCACCGAGAACGTCGCCTGGGGCAGCCGAACGTTCGACGGGGTTATCCGCGCCGACACCCTGCTCGCGGAGTATCGCGCCGGCGCCACGATCATCGTCGATGCCCTGCACCGGACCTGGAAGCCCCTTACGCTGCTGTGCCGGAGCCTCGAAGCCGAGCTGAATCACCCGACCCAGGTCAACATCTACCTGACTCCGGCCAACGCCCAGGGCTTCGGCCAGCACTACGACACCCACGACGCCTTTATCTTGCAGATCTTCGGTCAGAAGCACTGGCGGATCTACGACGCCCCCCTCCAACTCCCCCTGGGCAGTCAGCCCTACGACTCCTCGAAGCACCCGACCGGCGAGCTGATCGCCGAAGTCACCCTCGCTCCGGGCGACCTGATCTACATCCCCCGCGGCTACGTCCACGAGGCCACCACCTCGGATGGTCCCTCCCTCCACGTGACCCTCGGCATCCTGGCCTACACCTGGATGGACGTCTTCTCGGAGGCCCTCCTCCGCTGTCGGGAAGATCCGCGCTTCCGCATGTCTCTGCCGCCGGGCTTCGGGGCCGCCGACGACGCTGCCGCCATGGCCGACCAGTTCGAGACCCTGGCCCGACGCCTGGCTGAGATCGCTCCGCTCGAGGACCTGCTCGCGCAGCTCGACGAGCGGTTCGTCGGCAGCCGCCGCCCGCTGCTCGAAGGCCAGATCGCGACCGCCGATCGCCTCGCGGACCTTTCCGAGGGAAGCGTCGTCCGCCGACCGCCCTACCTGATCTTCAGGCTCAGGGCCGACGAGGATGGCGTGACGCTGCTGTTCCACGGCAAGACGCTGACCTTCCCCGCGTTCGTCGAGCCGGCCCTGCGGTACATCGCGGACACGCCCGAGCTCACCGTCAGCTCGCTACCCGATGAGCTGACCGACGAGAGCAAGCTGGTGCTGGTTCGGCGCCTGGTCAGAGAGGGCTTCCTGTGGCGGTCCAACCCCTAGATTACTACTGCTCGCGGCTCGCGATCGGGGCTCGTGAGCGGATCTTCGGCACGGCCAGCACGGTCGACGTCTGGCTGCTGCTCGAATATCACGGCGCCTGGAACCGCGACCTCCTCGCCGACAGCCGCCTGCCGCCTGACGTGAAGCGCGCCCTCGTCGGGGTCCTTCGCTCGGTCCCTCGATCGCGGGTCTTGTTCATCAAGCGCGAGCCACGGGATAGATCCGGGCTGTTCTTCTATCTCGCCAACACCCGCGCCGAGCGGCAGGCGCTGTACAAGCTCGCGCTCGACGACTATCGCGACCTGCTCTCGATCGACCTGGCAGCCCTGGCCGGTGGGACAGCGTCTGAGGATCGGCACGTCGTCGACGGGCCGCTCTATCTGGTCTGCGTCAACGGCAAGCACGATCGCTGCTGCGCCAAGTTCGGCCTGCCGGTCTACCGCGAGATGACCCGCTGGGCCGGCGAGGCTGTCTGGCAGTCGTCCCACGTCGGCGGAGACCGCTTCGCCGCCAACGTCGTCTGCCTGCCGAGCGGGGTCTACTACGGCCACGTCGACCCTGACGAAACCCCGCGCATCGTCGACGACACCGCGGACGGCCAGGTCTATCTGGAAAAGTACCGTGGGCGATCGTGCTACCCATTCCCAGTCCAGGCCGCGGAGTACTTCGCCCGGGTCGCCAGCGGCCTGACCGGCGTCGACGCCCTCGGCCTCCGCGACACGTCGCGCTCAGACGACGGTCTCATCCGCGCGCAGTTCGCCGAGCGGCCCGGCGACCGGCTCCACACGCTCGAGCTCGTCCGAGTGCCCGCCGCCTTCCGCAACTACCTGGGCTGCGGCAACGCCACCGAATCCGACGTCCCCCAGTACACCCTCCGAAGCTACCGCGTCTCGTAGCCCGGGGGTAACCCCCTCTCCCAGGGGGAGAGGGAACAGCTCCTATCCTCCCCACTCGACGGTGTAGGTTGAGCCGAGGGCCGTCTTGCGGACGTCGATCCGGACCGGGAAGCGCTCCTTGAGGTCTTCCAGGTGGGTGATTACCAGGATCATCGCGAACTGGTCGGTGATGCTCTGGATCGCCTCGACCAGGCGCTCGCGGCCGGTTTCGTCCTGGCTGCCAAAGCCCTCGTCGATCACCAGCGTCTGGACGCGCGCGCCGGCCCGCCGCGCCAGCAGCCTCGAGAGGGCGATGCGGATCGCGAAGTCGACGCGGAACGCCTCACCACCCGAGTACATCTCATAGGGGCGGGCGCCCAGCTCGTCGTTGATCACGATGTCGAGGGTCTCGATAGTGTTGTCGCCGACCCGCGCCGCCCGCTGGGTCTCGAGCGTCACGTGCATCCGCCCCTCGGTCATCGCCGCCAGGAGGCGGTTGGCCTCATCCTCGATCTCCGGGATCGCCGTCTCGATGAGCATCGCCTGGACACCGTTCTTGCCGAAGGCCGCGACCAGCTCGCTGAAGAGGGCTTTGTCGCGGAGCAGGGCGTCCATCTCCTTCAGCCGCTCACCGCGCTGCTGCTCGAGGTGATCGAGGTAGGCCAGCCGCTGGCGGGCCTCGCCCAGCTCGCGGTTGGCCACCCCCTGGGCTCGACTAACCTCGTCGAGCGCGCCAGCGGCCTGGTCGGCCTGCTCGCGAAGCGCCGGCAGCTCGCGCGTCTCCTTCTTGAGCTCCTCGACCCGCCGCCGCTCCAGCTCGAGGCGCTCCTGCCAACTGACGAGCGAGCGACGGGCCTGCTCCAGCAACTGCTGCTGGTGGGTGATCGCCCGTCGCGCGTCGTCGAGCTCGCGCTTTTCCCCCTCGAACCGCCGCTTGGCGTTGACCGTCACGCGCTGCACCCCATGCACGGCCTGGTCGTAGTCGAGGACGTCGAGCCGCTCCTGAATGCCGGCCAGAGCCGCCGTCTCGGCGCGGGCGAAGTCGCCATCCTGGAGGGTCTTCTGCAGCCGCGCCCGGGCCGCGCGGACCGGCTCGGCCTCCTCCGTGGCTTGCCGAGCCTGCTGGACGGCCTGCTCGGCAGCCGCCAGACGCCGCTCGACCCCGAGCATCCCGCCAAGCTGGGCCGCCAGTCGCTCGGCCTCGGCTGTCTGCTCGGCAACCTCTCCGTCGAGCTCCTTGATCCGGGCCAGGTTCTGGGCGTACTCGGCTCTCTGGGCCTTGCCCTCGGCGTCATAGCGCTCGATCAGCGACTCGCGCCCCGCCTGGTCGAGGGCGCTGAGGCAGATCGGGCAGGTGGCCGATCCGGTGAGGACCTCGATCTTCCCTCGAAGCTCGGTCATCTGATCGCGCAGCCGCTGGTTGGACCCGCGCAGCTCGGCCACCTGCTCGCGCGCGCCGCTCAGGAGCCGATCGACGTCGCCCCGACGCTCCTGGTGCCCGCGTAGCGCATCGATCGCCGCTCGGGCGTGCGCCTCCTCCTGCTCGTGCTGGGGCAAGCTCGCGGCCTCGGCGTCGAGCCGCGCCAGCCGCTGCTCGAGGCCGGCCAGCTCGGCCTGGAGGCGGGTCCGCTCGGTCGCGACGTGCTTGTCCAGGCGGTTGCGCTCGTCGCACAGGGCGGCGAATTCGGCCAGCTTCGCGCTCAGCGCCTCGTCGGCCTCGCGCGCCCGAACCAGTGCGGCGTAGCCCTCCTCGATCTCCCGCTCGCGCCCGAGTAGCCCTTGCAGCTCCCCCAGTGCGCGCTCGGCTTCGGCGATCTCCTCCAGGTGCCGACCTACCGTGATCGCGGTCTGCTCGGACTGCTCGGTCGCTCGGGTCAGCTCCCGCTCGCGGGCGTCGAGCGCCGCCAGCCGCTCACGCAGCCGCTGGAGCTCGGCCCCCTCGCGCTCGATCCGCGCGTCCAGCTCGGCAAGCTGGCCTTCGAGACGCTCCTGGTCGGCTCGGTAGGCCGGGCGGCGCTCCAGCTCGGCGTCGGCGTCGCGAACGATGCTCTCGAGGTGCCGGTGCCGCTGTTCGCGACTCTGGACCTCACGTCGCGCCTTCTCCTGGAAGCGGTCATACTCGGCCAGCTCCAGGATGTCGGCCAGCACACCCTTACGGTCGGCCGGCGTGCGGGTGGTGAACGAGTCGGCCTTGCCCTGCAGGAAGAACGACGAGTTGGTGAACGTCGTGTAGCTCATCCGCAGCAGGCCCTCGATCAGCCGCTCGGTCTCGGAGACCGAGTTGCCGCTGATCGAGCGGAACTGGCCCGACTCGTCGCACGAGGCCAGGTCGAGGATCGTCGTGCCTTTGCCCTTTGTCACCCGCTTGCGGACGACGCGGTAGCGGGCCTCGGCGAGGACGAACTCGAGCTCGACCTCCATCTCGGTCCGGCCGGTGTGAACAAGCTGGTCAGTCGTCCGGGCTCGCGACTGGCCCCAGAGGGACCAGGTGATCGCGTCGAGCAGGGCCGACTTGCCGGCCCCATTCTCCCCCGAGAGGCAGGCGACGTGGATCCCCTCGAAGAGCAGCGGCTCGTGGATGTCGGTATACGACAGGAAGTTACGGAGCGCCAGGCGTACGGGAATCACTCGGTCATCAAGTCGCTGGCGCGGGCCAGGAGCTCGGCGCGGCGGTCGGGGCTGATCGACTTGCGCTGCTGGAAGTACAGGTCCAGGATGTCGAGCGGGGTTCGGCCCTGAATGTCGGCGCCAGCGAGCTGGACGCGGACGTCGTCGGTGTACTGCCGCTGGAAGGGGGTCAGGTAGTACGCGTCGCGGAGCTGGACGCGGACCTCCTGGTCGTTGATCGCTCGGAGCCGTGCCCGGGTCCCCACCATCTGGAGCCGGACAACCGCGCCCTGAACGCGCTTGCCGGCCTTGAAGATCGCCTTTTGGACATCGCCGGTCGGGTCGTCGCCGTTCGTCTCGGCGCGGACCGTCAGGAACGGCCGCGCCCTGACCGGCACGAACTCCCACCGGCAGGCCCCGCGCTCGATCTCGGCCAGGACGAACCCCTTGGTTTCGTCCTCCTCGCTGAAGTCGACCCGGTTGATGCTGCCGGCGTAAACCACCGACGGCGTTCCGGTGGCGAGGACCTGGTGCTTGTGGATGTGGCCCAGCCCGACGTAGTCGAGGTTCGGCCGATCGACCATGTTGACGTTGAGCATCGGGTCGTTGCCAAGGGTCAGCAGCCGCTCGGCGCCGACCCGCGCCCCGAAGACGTGGGCGTGACCGATCAGCGCCGCCGGCACGCTCGGGTCGAGCCGACCAGCCACTTCGGCGAGCCGCTTGTCGGCCAGGTCGACCATCACCTCCATCAGCTCCTCGATGCTCGTGTTCTTGTACTCGTCGCGGGCCAGAAAGGCGCTCCGAGTAAGCCAGGGCAGGCTCACGATCTGGATCGGCCCGCTCCGCGTCTCGATGGGGAGCAGGTCGATCGTCCGCGCCACCGTGACGTTCGCCAGCTCGAGCACACGGAAGATGTCGACCGAGGTCGCCCGGCCGCTGGCGGCGGGAATGTCGTGGTTGCCGGCGACTAGGACGACCGCGATCCCCTCACGGGTCAGGCGGATGACCCGCCGGGCGAACTCGCGCTGGTGGGTCGGGGTCGGGTCGCGCGTCTTGTAGATGTCGCCGGCCACGACGACCAGGTCGACGTGGTCGGCAAGGGCACGATCGACCGCCTCGTCGAGGGTGTCCAGGAAATCCTGCAAGCGGCTCGAGAGCCCCGTCGCGGGGTCGACCCGCCCGTAGTTTTCCATCCCGATGTGGACGTCGGCGAGATGCAGGAGCTTGATCATTGTTCGTCCGTAGGGGCGCGATGAATCGCGCCCCTACTCATCATCTGGGAACAATTCTTCATACTTGCGGCTACCGGCGGTGATGGCGACCGGGTCGTCGCCCCAGGGTCCGAGGCTCTTGTAGAAGGCTTCGTCGTAGGGGCGGCTGCGCAGGGGCATCGGCATCGGGACGGCGTGGCCCAGGATCAGCGCCTGCTGGCGCGAGTCGAGCGTCGCCAGGATCGAGCGGAGGTGGCCGGCCCCGCTCACCCCGCTGAAGATGGCGTCGATGTCCTTGTCGTCGTTGAGCTGGCAGGTGATCCGCGTCCCGATCTGCGAGAGGACCTCGTCGTCGATGCCCGACGGCCGCTGATCGACCACCAGCAGGGTCACGTTGAACTTGCGCAGCTCGCGAGCGATCGTCCCGAAGATCGTCTGGTTGGCGGCCCGTGAGTTGAGGAACTTGTGGGCCTCCTCGATCGTGATCATGAGCTGGCGCGGCGCGGAAACCCTGCCATTGCTTTGCTTGTGCTCCTCGACCTTCCTGGTCCAGAGGCGGTGGATCCGGCGGGTAATCACGTTCGCGGCGAGCATGTAGGCCAGCAGGCTGCGATGCTGGCCGAACTCGAGGACGACGTGCCGACCCGCCTCGAGCGCGGCGATCATCTTTTCGAGGTCCGAGCCGGCCGGCGACGCCTCTGGCCTGACGAACTTGAGGCGGGTGATGCTGGCCAGCTTGCGCTTGAGCGCTGAGAGCGACTCCGGGTGGGCGCCGGTCGTCTGGGCCAGCTCGGCCACGTCGGCGTCGCCAGACGTCAGCTTCTGGATCCAGTCCTTGCCCAGGCGGTCCTCACACAGGCTGGCCGATTCCACGGCGGTCGGGTTCAGCCGCAGCTCGTCCTGGAGCAAGGCGATGTCCTCGACCTCGATCTCGTTCAGCCCGACCCAGATCTGGCCGTCCGGCTTGACGTCGCGGTGCCGCGCGGAGTCCGGATCCAGCGTATACACCTGGACCTTGGTGGACGGGAAGAGCTGGCGCAGGCCTTTGACCATCTGGCCGCCGTCGCTCTGACTCGCCCAGCCATACTCGCTGTGCATGTCGAAGACGAGGTTGGTCGCCACTCCGCTTTTGACCACCCCGCACAGCAGGAGCCGCGTCAGGAAGCTCTTGCCGGTGCCCGACTTGCCAAAGACGCCATTCGATCGCTCGACGAACTTGCGCAGGTCCAGGCGGACCGGCACGTCCATGTCGAGCGGGCAGCCGATCTCGAAGTGGACGTCGTCGGCCTCGCCAAAGACCCGCTCGAAGTCGCGCTCGACGGCCGAGAAGACCTGCGAGAAGTGGATCGGGACCGTGCGCACCGGGCGCGGCCCTTCCTCGCCCACCTCGGGGTCGCGCGCGAGCATCAGCATCGGCTGGAGCTTGATCGCCCCATAGGCGGCAGTGCCGGCCAGGATCGCCCGCAGGAAGCCCTCGGTCGGAGAGGGCGGGTCGGCCAGGACATCCGGGCTGGTCGCACGGAGCTGGACGTCGGTGACCAGGCAGAAGAAGTCATGCTGCTCGCCGTCGATCCGCACGAAGCGGCCGACCCGCATATCCTCGACCGACGTGGCCGAATCCAGACGCGCCAGCAGCTCCTCGACCAACGATCCCTCGACGATGAGGCCCAGCCGCTCTTCGTTCACCGAGTCCTCCATCGCAGGGGTACGTGGCCTCTCGATCATGGCGCCAACGTCCGCAGGATCGCGCTCAGGCGCGGGTAGTCTCGACGGAGCAAGCTGGCCAGCTCGCGACCGGCCCGCACTCCGAAGGCCGGCTCGTCGACCCGGGCGGCGCGGGCCAGGCGGATGCTTGCCGAGAGGAGGGCATCGGCCGGAACGTGCGGCGCGTCGAGGACCGTTCGGAAATAGCCGAGGCCGTCGGTCAGCCGCACCGTCTCGTCGGTCGAACAGGCTCGCACCGACCAGTGGAGCGGCGGCGGCTGGGGCGGCAGGTACGGACGGAACGCCGAACGCCGGGCGCTGGACGTCGCATAGGCTCCGTTGCTACCGCCTCCGCCAGGCGGCGTTTCGTACTCGGCGAAGCCAATGGCGAGGGCCGTGAACTCGGTCCGCAGGACCTGCTCGAGGTCCGGGTTCTCGGCATAGATCTGAGCATCGCGGAGCCCGTCACGGCCGCGCATGACCGGCCGGCCGCCGGGGTCGAGGCTGCCCGAATGGATCGCGTAGACGAGCCCGTAGACCGTCCGCTCGGCCAGCTCGGCCTTGACGAAGCTGGCGAAGGGCGGCGCCTCGCCGAAGCGGCAGGCCTGGGACGTGAATTCGGCTACCGACGTCTCGATGATCTCGCCGACCGGCCCATCCACTAGACTGCCCGCCGATTCTTGCTGATCTGCTTTTCGGACAGGCGGGCAGCGACGCCCTGGCGGGCCAGGACGCCGTCGAGCAGGTACTGGAACGTCAGCCGATCACCCATCGAAACCAGCGCCTGCTCGTGCGCCCGAGCCAGGACGACCGGGTAGCCGAGCCCTCGGCGACACTGGTCGAAGACGACCGCGTGGACGAGCGCCAGGCGCTCCGGATCGTCGCCCGTCCAGGGTGGTAGCTCGACCCGGGCCAGCTCACTGCCGACGTCCAGGTAGAAGAACTGCGGGACGTGGCCCCGGTAATAGTCCAGCAGGCTACCCGACAGCGTCACCGAGAAGCGCGCCGAGCGCTCGCCCGGCCTGAGGTCGCGGAACAGCTCGCGGTCGGGCAGCCCGTCGAGAGCGCAGCCGTCGTCGCCGGCCGAGGCGCAGGGGGGGCACTGCCGCACGTCGCCGCGGCAGGTCGCCTCGCGCAGGAGCCCACTCACCTCGGCGTAACGGGGGCGGCTGACGTAGCTGGCCAGCGGCGCCCCCAGCGCGCGGATCTCGTCCAGCGCCTCGATGTACGGCCGCAACAGCGCCAGCCGCAGGAAGTCGCCCGGACGGTCCTCCAGCACCCAGAGCAAGAGCGTCCCGTCTGCCAGGACGACCGTTGGCAGATCGTCCTCGACACGCTCGGCGGCCAGCGTCGCCGCCTTGCGGAGCTCTTCGCCCGACCGCTTGGCGCTGAGGTGCTGGTCCTGGACCGGCACCCGCCGGTCACCCTCGACGATGTACAGCTCGTCCGGCTCGAAGTACAGCCTCGGCTCACTCGCCAGCTCGGCGCTCGGGCGGCTCCCGTAGGCGATCGCCGCCCAGCCGACGTTGAGCAGATAGTAGTCGGCCATCCCGTGGCGATCTGGCTCGATCTGCGAGCCATCCGTCGCGATCACACGGTGGTCGCGCGGCAGTCGGGGGAGGGCGTGACGGGCGTCGAGCCGCTCGAGCGGCGTCGCCAGCCGCCGCTTCGATTCCGCGGCGACCGCGCCCAGCGCCTGCCAGTCCGCGGCCCGCTCCAGGAGTACCTCCCGCGCCCTGGCCAGCCGGGCCGGATAGCGCCCCGCCCGCTCCGCAAGCGCTCGCCCCATCCGACCAACCTGCGGTCCCACCGTCAGCAGGTCGAGGGTCATCGAAGCGCCCCGCGCTCGGTCGGAAACATGCCCCATCCCGCGTACAATGCAGCAACACTTCCTAACGTGACAGAATGGAACATTTGTCCTGATTTCATGCCCAGTATACATCCCGGGTCTCGACCTGGAAAGATGGAGCTATCCCATTCCTAACTCCAAACCCTCGCTCCGCCTGCTGGCGATCGGCACCGACGCCAGCCTGGTCCGACCCGCCGAAGGGGCATTCGGCGACGCCCACCAGCGCCAATTGGCTTACGCCCGGATCCTGGACCAGTATCGGATGGTCGTCCGAACGTTGGGCGGCGGGCGGCGCCCGATTCGGCCCGCGCCGAATTTCGTCGTCCATCCGAGCGCATCGGGGAGCCGCGGGATCTTCCCGCGCGACGCCTTCCTGCTCGGCGGGGCGCTCCACCGACGGATGCGCTTTGACCTGGTCTCGACGGAGGACCCGCTGCTGTGCGGATTAGCCGGCTACGCTCTCGGGCGGCGATTCGGGCTGCCGTTCTCGGCCCAGATCGCCGGCGACATGCTCGACAACCATTACTGGCTCGGCGAGCGGCGGATCAACCCGCCGTTGAACGTCCTCGGCACGTGGCTCGTCCGGCGGGCCGACAGCGTGCGCGTGGTGAGCGAGCGCGAGCGCCAAAAGCTGCTGCGCCTGGGCGTCCGCCCGGAGCGGGTCCGCGCGATCGGCTGGATCACCGATTTCTCCCGCTTCGACGGCGTCGAAGGGTCGGCGCTCCGCGAGCGGCTCCTCGGCGATGGTCGCTATCTCCTGCTGGCCATGAACCGGCTCGTCCTCCAGAAAGATCTGCCGACCTTACTCCGCGCGATGGCGCTGGTTACCCGCGAGCGCGCGGACGCCCGCCTGGCGATCGCGGGCGACGGCCCCGAGCGCGG
>JACCZL010000087.1 GCA_013695975.1 Chloroflexota bacterium | reverse complement strand
GTGTGGCGCTAGCCCGATACTTCTTCTCGGCCAGTGACGCGTATCCGTAGGCAGCGGCGGGCACGATCAGACCAAGCAGGGCGATGATCCAGAACCGCCGCCGAAGAACGCGCAGCACGATCCTGGGGTCGATAACTGACTCGGTCGCTTGTTGGTCGACGATCATCTCTACTCGAGCGCTCCTCGCCACGGCTCATGCTCTCGTCACTGGCCTCGACGTGAGCCTGGCAGGGTAGCGACACCCGCGGGCCCAGTTGCGATGGTCCCCGCTGCACCGGCCGTCCTCTAAACTGGCCCCCAGGAATGCCGCGCTTGCCCTCGCGGCTCGAGCTCGGCGACGGGGACTCGATCGCGGTCTCAGGCCGTCCGCTCATCGATCGTCCCCCGGTCACGCACGAAAAGCCGGCGTCTACGCACTGCGCACCGAAAGGGCCATACCCCTGGACCGTCAGCCCCCGGTCGAATGGACGGCGGCGCAGATCGGGCGGCCTCGGCGAACGCAAAGCTGTGTGCTCGCCGGCCTGCAGGCAACCGCCCACAGGCCGACTCATCTTGGCGCGTGTGCGGCCCCTGATTGTCGAGGCAGGCGTCGAGCGCTCGGTCGACGTCCGCTACCTCGACGCTCAGCTCGGCGACGTGCGCGACGCTGGGGCCGACATCGCCGCGGCGCGGCGAGACCTGGGATTCTCACCCGGCGTGTCGCTCAGTGACGGGCTCAACGCCCAGTTGCAGGGGGCGCTTGCCCGTGTGGGCGCTTAGGACGCGATCGAGCGCGACGTGCTCGGCGCAACCGTGCATAGGCAACGGGCCCCCGGAGCAACGCGAGGAGGGTGACCCGGCGGGGGACCAAGCGCGTCCCTGTCCGAGTTGGTGACGTCCGCCAGTCCCGCCGCTTGCCGCATATCGCCTCGACCAGGTAGCGGAGCACCCGGCCGCGGTACCGGGGCTCTTCGGCAAGCAGCAAGACGACGTACCCGGCGAAGCCGATCAGCGTTCTGACATGCGCCGCCCGCATCGCCTCAAACGTGTCCGGATAAGCATGCTTTACGACGGCGTGAGGTGCGTAGGCGACGCGATGGCCGTCGCGAACGAGTTCGAAGAACGCGTGGTGCTCCTCGCCGCCCGGGATGTCGGTCCCTAGGCCGAGTGACTCGTGAAAGCCGGGCCAGGCGTCGAAGGCCGCGCGCCGCAGGGCGAGGTTCCCGCCGTGGCCGATACCGCCGAAGTTGCAAATCTCGAACCAGTGCTCGGTATCCGCGCACACCACTCGTGGTTCGGGACCCAGGTCGAGGCCGCCGGCGGCGGCGAACAGCCGTTGAGGTTCGAGCTCGACCTCGAGCGGGACGATGCGGCCGGTCGTGGCGACGACCCGCGCGTCGACGAACGGCGCGAGCAGGTGGGAGAGCCAGTCGGCGACGGGAAGCGCATCATCGTCGAGGAACGCCACGATTTGGCCCGAAGCCCTTCGCGCGCCGAGATTGCGGGCCCCGCTCAGGCCGGTGCCGGGCGCGGTCAGGTAGGAGGCTCCCCTCTTCTCGGCCACCATCCGGGTACTCGGGTCGCCGGACGTGTTGTCGACGACGATCGTCTCGATCGGCTGCGCCTCCAAGCCGCCTACCACCTCGAGCAAGTTCCCAAGGGTCCGATGCCGGTTTCGCGTGGCGATCACCAGGGAGCAGCAGGGGCTCGCGAAGCTCATCGCGCTCCAGCACGCGTAGATTCAGGGCCGAGAAGATGCCCAAGAAGTCCCCGCGAGCTCCGATCGAGATCGTGCACGTCGTCGGCACCGCGGCCCGGACGGGCACCGCGCATGTGCGCATCGTCGAAGCCCTCGCTCGAGGGTTGGCTCCTGATCGCTACCGGTTGCATTGCTGGTTTCTGGGTGAAGACGGACCCCTCGCGGGAGAGCTCGCGCGGGCCGGGGTGCACGTCCGCGCGCTGCGCTGGAACGGTTTGAAGGATCCGAGCGGTATGTACCGGTTCGCTCGCGCGCTTCGCAGCCAGCGGGTCGACATCGTGCACAAGCACGTGGGAGGAAGGTCTCTGCCCCTCATGGTTCGCATGATGACGCGGGCCAAGCAGGTCTCGCACGCCCACGGCACGGTCTCCGAGACGGGCGAGCCTCTGCCCGTGCATTCGCCGCGCTTGAGCGACCGGGTCATCGCGACGTCCTGGGCCGTCGCCGCCGCGATCTCCAAACCGTCCAGCGTGATCCATCCGTCGGCGCCCGCTCTGGACCTCCAAATCGAGCCGCGGCCAGGTGCGCCGATCATCGGGGTCGCCGGGCGCCTGGCTCCGATCAAGGGCATCCACGACATCATCGGTGCCATGCCCGTGCTTGCGCGGCGGTGTCCGAGCGTCCGCCTCGAGATTGCCGGCGAAGGTCCTGAGGAGCCGTCCCTGGCCGCGTTGGCCGACAGGCTCGGCGTTCGTTCCGCCGTCGACTTCCTCGGATGGCAGACCGACCTCGAACCGATGTACCGGCGCTGGTCCGTCTTCGTTCAGCCCTCGCATTACGAAGGGTTCGGCATGTCTGCGCTCGAGGCGATGGGAGCCGGACTGCCCGTGGTCGCCACGAACGTCGGAGGCGTGCCGGAGGTCGTCGTTGATGGCGTAACCGGATTGCTCGTACCGCCTGGGGATCCTGCCGGAATGGGCGCCGCCGTCCTGTCGCTTCTCGAAGACGCCGACCGCAGGGCACGGATGGCGGAAGCCGGCAGGCGGCGGGTGCGCGATGACTTTTCCGAGGCGCGTCTCGTCGCGGCCACCGCTCAGGTCTATGACGAGCTGGGCTGATCCGGTTGCGCTCGTTCGGCGAGCACGGCATGGGTGGCGCGGGACCCGACGCGACGGCGCCGACTACTGCATCAGGCCGGACTATCGTAGTCGCGTCCGTCCCAAGTACTTCGTCGACAGCGCGAGTGAAGTTTGCTGGCAGCCCGATGTGTATCCCCGAGCCGCCGAAATCGCCGCGTAGGTGGGC
>JACCZL010000001.1 GCA_013695975.1 Chloroflexota bacterium | reverse complement strand
CTCCGCCTTACCCACGTCCTGCACGACGCGATCGAGCTCCGGCACGGCGATCGGCCGCTCTTCCGCTACGTCTACGAGCCACAGACCGCCCCGACCGACTCCCCGAAGCCGTACTTCCACCCCCTCTGGACGCTGGCGGGAAACGAGGTGACGCTGTTCCGTCCCCATGACCACGTCTGGCATCGGGGCATGGCCATGACCATGGCGCAGCTCTCGGGGCAGAACTTCTGGGGCGGTCCGAGCTACGTTCGAGGCGAGGGGTACGTCTGGCGCGAGGATCACGGCCAGATCCGGCATCGCGCCTGGGACGGGCTCCGCTGCGACGAGGGGGCGGTTCTCCTCCGCGAGCGCCTGGAATGGATCAGCCACGAGGGCGAGACCTGGATCGCCGAGGACCGACGGATCGGGGTCGACGACGTCGACGTCGCGCGGGGCTACTGGAGCCTGGATCTCGGGTTCCGCCTTCGGAACGTGCGTGACCAGCCACTGGTCTTCGGCTCACCCACAGCGGCGGGACGACCGCTGGCCGGCTACGGCGGGTTCTTCTGGCGAGGGGTCCGGTCGTTCCTGCACGGCACGATCCTGGCCGGCGGCGGCCTCGAAGGCCCCGAGGTCATGGGCAAGTCCACGCCCTGGCTGGCCTACATCGGCCTCCACGACGGCAACGGCCAGCAGTCGACACTGCTCTTCCTGGACCAGCCCGGCAACCCGCGTTACCCGAACAAGTGGTTTGTGCGGAACGACCCCTACGCGATCGTGAGCTGCGCCTTCATGTTCGACGAGGAGTACGTGCTCGAGCCCGCCGCGGAACTGGCCCTGAGCTACCGCGTCGTCCTGGCCAACGGCACCTGGGAGCGCGCCCAGATCGAGGAGTACGCCCGTCTCTACCAACGCGCAGACCCGCTCCCGTCTTGAGCTGACCCGCTTGCCTCACACGTGCAGGTAGGCATCGCGCCGCTACCTCGCGGCGTGGATGGCATGATTACGTGGAGGTGTCACCGTCCCTGATCGTGCTTCGCCGATTGACGGCGTGAGTGGACAACGCGAAGGGTGGGAACCGGGTCCAGATCGACCCGGTTCCCAGCCAACGCGGAAGGAGAGCGCTCCGTCGAGCTGTGGTGAGGTCGTCGGGGAGGGTACGAAGGGCAACCCGGCACGTCGTCAGACGACGCTCCGCGGCACGCGGCGGCGGTACTCCTCGCCCAGTCGACGAACCCGCGCGTAGTCGGCGTCGGTGAAGTCGGTGTTATGCGGCTTCGACAACCCGCGGATCACCACGATGGAGGGCCGATCCAGCCCGGGGACGTCACGCTCCAGAATGCAGAATAGGCGGTAGAGCCGGCGATCCGGACCACGCGTCCGTGCTTCGTAGAACCCGCGCATCTCGCCGCGCATCGCTTCCCACATCCCACCTCCTGTGAACTGGGGCGGTGGCGAGGCCGCGACAGCGTCGACGATCGCGATCAAATCAGCAGCGACCGAATCAGGACAGGCGTCGAAGAAGTCGTCGGCTGGACAGGTTTCATTCGGATCGTCCTCAGCGTGCCGCTGGAACACCTTGACATCCCAGGCATCCACCACGCGGACTCAGGCGGTGACGGCGCGCTTGGTGGACGGCCCCGGCTGCTGAGGCGCGCGGACCGCTCGACCGCGCGCGCTCGGCCGTAGGGCGAGCTCGATATCGAGCGCGTGGAGCAGGTCGAGTATCGTGCGGAGCGTGGGATTGGCGCCATCCGCAGTGAGCAAGCGGCGGACCGCGGCCGGACTCGCGCCAGCTCGTTCCGCCAACTCGGCCTTCGTCAGTCCAGCCCGCTCGCGCTCGGCGTCGACGAGCTGAAGCAACTGACGGACCGATGCAACCGACCTGCGAGCACGCTCGTACCGGTCACGCACATCCGGATCCGCTAGCTTCCTGGCGCGGATTCGCTCCCATCGGCTGGACCCTGACGTCGCCACGGGGTCACCTCCACTCTGAGCAAGGCGTATCATACATGTTACACGGGATCTGTCGCGAACGCCACAGATCCAACGGCCAGCCAGGCGCTTTGAGATAGCCGGCGGCGCCTCGGCTGGGGGGGCCTTCCCGAGGAGGGCGGGCGTCTCGCCCGGCAACGGGTCAGAGCCTCGCGGTTCGCAGGAGGCGAACGGGCACGTTTCTACGTCGTCTCGGAGACCACGACCAGTCTGTCAACGCCCCGATAATCCTTGGCGTTGTGGGTGATCAGTGGGATGCCGTGGAGGAGTGCGGTTGCGGCAATCCAGGCGTCGGCCCAGCCGATCTGGCGCCCCCGTCGGCTCACGCCGACGGTCACTTCGGCCCACACGCGGCAGAGGGCCCGGTCGAATGGATAGACGACGAAGTTGCGCAAGTGCTGCTCCAAGGCGGTTCGGCGGCGCTCGCCCCAGTTCCGCGCGAGGACCCATCGGTCGAGCTCGGCGACGGTCATGAAGGAGATGACGAGCATCCGGTCCGTCAGATGCGGCCGGTAGAGCTCGGCCCGCGAGTCGCGCTTGAGGAGGAACGAGACGACATCGGTGTCGACCACCACCCGGTCACGCGGAGGTGGCTGACTCATTCCCCGTCACGCCGCCACGCCCGCACGGCGGCGATGAAATCGTCGGCGCCCTCCTCCTCCGGCCAGAAATCGCCGAGCAGCGCCTCGAAGTCAGCCACCGGCGGGACACCTTGCCGGGCAGCCAGCGCATCCAGGCTCGCCGAGTCGAAGAAAGACGAGCCCGCGTCGCTCGAGGTGACGTCCTCGCCTCCGTCGAGCAGCTCGACGTCCTCAATCTTGAGCAGGCGGACGTCATTCGCCTCGTCGGCGGGTCGGATGCCACGAGACAGCGCAGTGACCACGACATCGGCGGGCGATTCGCCGGACGGCCCTTCGAGCGTGACCGTGACGCGAGCGCGGAGCCGCCCAGCCCGAATCTCGCCCATGGTGTCTCCCCTTCGTGCGAGCCTCCGGCCGATCTACCGAAGCTATGGCATCAGGATACGATGCGCCGTGGCTCATCTGCACTGCGCGATAATCCCGCGCCCCTTAGCATGCTGCGATGATGGCCGCGGCACGCCAGGGCTGGGAAGCCGCACGCTCACACGGTAGCCTCGAATGCGTGGCAGAGGCCGATGCTCTTGGTGTACAAGCAGCACATCCCGGTGCCGCCATCGGGCGGGGTGCCAGGCGCCACGGCCGGCCACGCGTAGCTGACCAGGCCTTGCCGGGCGGGCCACGGCGCCGAACCATCGCCGGGATCCGAGCAGCGGAGGAGCGGGGGGACCATGCAACCCGATCCGACCCGAGACGGCGGGTTGCCGATGCCCGTGACCGAGGCCTCCAGGCTGGAAGCCTCCGGGGCGGCCGACCGGACGATCTCGAGTGCCCCCGTCGTCGGACCGCACGGAGCTAGCTGAGGAGGGTACGTGTCCGAGGAGCGAGTGCTGGCTGAGCTGTCGGCCGAGCGGGCCTGGCAGACGATCGAAACCATTGTGG
>JACCZL010001030.1 GCA_013695975.1 Chloroflexota bacterium | reverse complement strand
TGATCCAGGGTGCAGGTCGTGTTCGTCGCGGCGCAGGCGGTCGTCCCGCCGGCGGGAACGGTCGTCACGCGGCCGACGAAGTCAGCGCCACTCAGCGTCGCGCTCTCCGCCGCGTTCGAAGCGGGCGTGGTCATGCTCGCGCTGACGTTCCACTTCGCGTTCGAGGTCACGCAGCCGGTGAAGGAGGAGCTCTCCGCCGACGACCCGGCGCTCAGCACGCCGAAGTCGTAGGGCGCGATGGTCTGGGTGCATCCGCCGGCCGAGCCCCAGGAGATGGTCGACGCGACGGCGGCCGCGAGGCCCTGAGTCTGGTTCGCGCTCGCGGCGTGGCCGCTCGGGCCGGCGGTGAGCCATAGGCCGAGGGCGGCGAACAGGAGGCCCACGGCGAGGGTGGGTCGTAGCAGGTTCACGTGCGTCATTCGGTTGGTTCGTCTCCTTCCCGCCCTCTCGGTGGGGCAGCGTCGTCCTCTCCTTATTCGGACAGCTGGGGGAATTCTTGAGCGCGGAGGCATCACGGGCGAAGACCTCGGCCTCGAGCAGTGCCTCCAGGACTGCTCGTAGGGCCACTGCTCGGCGCGGGCCCGCTGCGGGACCGTGCAGCTGGTGCAGAGCGAGTGGGGATCAAGCCCTATCGCGGGCTGATGGGAGGGCTGCGGGTGCGCGACTCGCTCGAGGTCGTCTTCGAGGGTCGCCTGCCGGCAGGCTGATCAGACGAGCGGCGAGGCGGCCGGGGGCCGCTACAGAAGTCCCCCGAACTTCCCGATCAAGTCTTGAGGGCTTACACCGAACTTCTCGAGCAGCCCCGCATCGCGCTCGGTGTCGACCTGGTCGGGCAACTCCTGCTCGGCTTGAGCGGCTTGGTCGCCGCCGACCCGCTCACGGATGAGGTCGAGTACCTGGCCCTTGGGGATCTCCATCGTCTACCTCCTGTGTGGTCGTTCGGTCGATTATGCAAGCCTGTGCGGTGCCCCGCCCCTGGCGGCTCAGACTCGGTAGCCGGCGCGGTCGACCTTGCGGTGAAAGCGCTCGCCCGCCATGCCGCCCAGGATCGCCCCGATTAGCGTGACCAGCACGATCGCGAGCAGCGCGATCAGCCCAGCGGTAGTGAGCGTGGCGACGTCGGTCGGGATGCGGGGGCCGATCTGCAGCCGGTCGAAAACGTTGTACTGCGCTCCGAGCAGCGCCCCGGTGGCCGCGAGGACCAGCGCGACAGCGAGCGCGATCAGCCACACCCCAAGACCCTGCCGCGCGCCGTCGAAGCGCGCCAGGCGCCCCGCCACATAGCCGCCGGCGAAGTAGGCGAGGAACAGGATCACGAGCAGCACGACGCCGCTGACGATGCCGATCGTTTGCGCCTGCGCGGGATCGACCTGGCTCGGAGCGGTCTGGCTGAGCCCCATCGCGCCCCCGGCGGCCGACATCACCGCGGTCAGCAGTACGCCGATGCCGACGGCCACCAGCCAGCCGAACAAGGCCGCGCCGAGCTTCAGGCCTCCGAACTGCTCGCGCTGGCGCTCGCGCGCATCCACAGGATCGATCACCACCCGGCCAGCCGAAGCTGGCTCGGGCGTTCGTGCCGGACGGGTGGGCTCGGCGTCGCACCGTCCGCCGGTTCACGTTCACCGACTCTTCGGGCTCCCCTATCTTCAGGTCGCTCGACCATGTCTCACTCCTTCCGGTTCGGCCCTTCGTCGAGCCCGCGCCCGCTGGCGCGTCTTGCTCCTGGTCTGCTCTTTGGCTCCGGGTTCGACAACGGGTGGCTGCCTCGGGCCCCCCGCCCGGTGGGCCAGCCCGCCTGGCGCCGGTGATCGTGCTCCTACCCGGCCCGTCGGGCGCCTTCGCTCGAGCCCGGGCCGTCGGCGCGTTCCTGGGCCCGCTGCTTTGCCTCCTCGGCCTGCTGCTGGCCGCGCTCCTTGCCGGTCTGCAGATCCTGCTCGACCTGCTCACTCTGCTCCTGACCCTTGCTGTAGGCGCCCTCGAGCAGCCGCTCCGCGACGTTTCGCCCGCCGAGGCCAAAGGCCAGGGCCATCCCCAGCGCGACGGCCCCGACCAGCGCGGTGAACAGGATCTGGACGATCTCGGGCGCGATCTTGAGCTGCGTCAGGATCATGAAGATCGCCACGCCCATGACGAGCACCGGCACGACCGTGCCGACGATCTTCCCGGTCGGTGTGTCGCCCATCGTCTTTGCGACGAGAGCACCGATGGCGGCGGCGATCGCGCCGGCGACGAGGAAGATCACCAGCGCCGCTATGACGTTCGGCACGTACGCGTAGATCGCCGCGAGGAAAGCGGTCAGCGCGGGGATCCCGAGCGCCGACACGGCGATCGAGAGCGCACCCAAGAAGACGAGCCAAAAGGCGATCCGCCCGATCAGCGCCGAGG
>JACCZL010001008.1 GCA_013695975.1 Chloroflexota bacterium | reverse complement strand
CCCGTGATCGCACTCGAGACGCAGGCGCGCTTTCGATCGCTGCTCGAGGCGTTCTCCTGGCCGGGCCGGCCGGTCCGGCTCGAGACCGGCCCGCTCCCCTGCACGGCGGCCCGCTACCTGATGGCCGTGGCCGAGACGCTGCTCGACCACGAGGTCACCTTCGCGATCATCGGGGACGGGCTGGTCGAGGGGGATGCGCGTTCGCTCAGCGACCAGGTCCGCCTGCGAACCGGTGCCCGCCCGGCCCGGCCCGACGAGGCCGAATTCGTCTTCGTGCGCGGGACGGCCGGTCGGGTGATCCACGAGCTTCCCGTTGGCGAGCCCGAGTTTCCCGATCGCGGCGCGACACTGATCTGGCGCGTCGACGGCTTCGCCGGCGGTCTCTCGGCGACGCTGCGCGGGCCGGGCATCGACGGCGCCCGGCCGCTCCGTCTGGCCGGTGTGGCGGCGGCCGACCTGCTGGCCCTGGGCCAGATCAACCAGGCCTATCCGCTCGGCCTCGACACTCTCTTCGTCGACGACCAGGGCACCATCGTGGGCCTCCCCCGCTCCACCAGCATCGAGCTGGACTCATCGGCGGTGATCTGATGGGCTACACCGCGATGCGCGGAGGGCTCGAAGCGATCGAGCGGGCCGAGGCGCTGCTGGCCGAGCTGGAAGCGGGCGCGGCGCCGGACCTGTCGGCCCACCAGGTGCGCGATCATCTGCGCGCGGCCGTCGACCGCGCGATGAGCGAGGGCGGGCTCTACGACCCCGATCTGGCGGGGCTGGCCGTGCGCCAGGCCGAGGGCGACCCCCACGAAGCGGCGTTCCTCCTGCGCGCCTATCGCTCCACCCTCCCCCGCCTCGGCTACTCCGAGCCCTGCGACGGGTCCGAGATGGATCTGGTCCGGCGGATCACCCCGGCCTTCAAGTCGACGCCGGGCGGCCAGCTCCTGGGCCGCACCCGCGACTACAGCCAGCGCCTGCTCGACTTTGGCCTCGTCGAGCCGCGAGCATCGGCTGAGCCGACTGGCGTCGATGCGGACCGACATGGGCCATTCCGAATGCCGAAGGTCGCCGACCTCTTGCGCGCCGACGGGCTTCTGCCGGAGCCGCCGCCGGACGACGACGCGCCGCCTTACGACATCACGCGCGAGCCGCTACGCTTTCCGGCGCCACGGTCGGCCCGTCTTCAGGCCCTCGCCCGGGGCGAGACCGGGGCCATGACGACGTTCGCTTACAGCTCGATGCGTGGCTACGGCGTGGTCCACTCGACCCTCGCCGAGCTACGGGTCGGGTTCCTGCCGCTGCGAGTGCGACACCCCTACACCGGCGAGTCCGTCCGGGTCGGGGAGGTCCTCGTAACCGAGGTCGAGGACATGACGGTCTCTCGCCACACCGGCGCCGGCCGCGACGAGGCGGCCCAGTTCGGGCTGGGCTATGGGCTGGTCTTCGGCCAGAACGAGCGCAAGGCGATCGCGATGGCGATCCTCGATCGCGCGATCGACAGCGGCGCAGCGGTACCCGCCGCCGACGAAGAGCTGGTGCTGCAGCACGTCGACGGGATCGAGGCGGCCGGCTTCGTCGAGCACCTCAAGCTGCCCCACTACGTCGAGCTCCAGGCGATCGTCCAGCGGATGCGCTCGATCCGGGCGGGCGCGTCGGAGCTCGGCGACCTCGTGGCGACCAACGGCGCGGCCGCCGTAGAGGCGACCAATCGGCCGCCCGCCGACGCGGCGGCCGCGGCCGCGAACGGGAGCGCGGAGCCCGCGGACGAGCACGCCCGCCTCCACGCCCTTGGAGTCGAGCATGGACACTGAGACGCCGACCTTTGATGCCTTGCTGGCCGGGTCGGCGCCGTCGGGCGGCTACAACTACGCCTTCCTCGACGAGGTGACCAAGCGGGCGATCCGGCGGGCGATCCTCAAGGCGGTCACGGTCCCGGGTTATCAGGTGCCGTTCGGCTCGCGGGAGCTGCCGATCGCCCGCGGCTGGGGCACCGGCGGCCTCCAGGTGACCCTCGCGATCGTCGGGCCGGGCGACCGGCTGAAGGTGATCGACCAGGGCGCCGACGCGGGCGTCAACGCCTCGAACATCCGTCGCCTGGTCGAGCGCACGACCGGCCTGCCGACGACGACCGAGACTGCGGCGGCGACGGTGATCCAGACCCGCCATCGCGTGCCAGAGGAGCCGCTACGGCCAGACCAGATCCTGGTGTACCAGGTGCCCTTGCCGGAGCCGTTACGAATCGTCGAGCCGAGCGAGGCCAAGACCCGGCGGATGCACGCGGAGGGAGACTACAGCAAGGTCTGGGTCCATCTCTACGAGGACGTGGTCCGTCAGGGCGAGATCTCGATTGCCACGGGCTACCCGGTCATGGTCAACGGCCGCCACGTCATGTCGACGACGCCGGTGCCCCGCTGGGACGTGCCGAAGATGGACCGCGCCCCATTCCTGCAGCTCTTCGGCGCGGGCCGTGAGAAGCGCATCTACGCCGTCCCACCCCACACGTCGGTCGTGCCGCTGGACTTTGAGGACTACCCGTTTCGAGTCGAGGCGTTCGGGGACACCGCCTGCGCCCGCTGCGGAGCGACCGACGCCTATTTCGACCAGAGCGTCGACGACGCGACGAGTCGGCGGGTTTACACCTGCTCGGACACGGCCTGGTGCGACCGCGAGCTGGACGCTCAGGAGGTCGCGTGGTGATCGAGCGGCCGCTGCTGCGGGTGCGGGGGCTGGGCAAGATCCACGGCCCCGCCTGCGGCCGGTGCGTCGAGCTGACCGGGCCCGAGGCCGGTACCAATCGTTGCCCGATGTGCGGCTCGGTCGTCGCCTGCGCCGACATCGGCTTCGAGGTGTACCGCGGCGAGACACTCGGCGTCGTCGGGGAGAGCGGGTCGGGCAAGAGCACGGTTCTCCAATGCCTGTACCTCGATCAGCAGCCGACCGCCGGGTCGGCCTACCTCGGCACCTTCCGCGACGGTGATGGCGACCTCTTTCGGACCGGCCTGGCCGAGCGCCGCGACCTGCGCGGGCGGCTGATCGGGATGGTCTACCAGAACCCGCGCGACGGCTTGAACCTCCAGATCAGCGCCGGCGGCAACATCGCCGAGCGGCTGCTGGCCGTGCGCTGGCGGCGCGTCGACCGGATCCGCGCGCGGGCCTCGGAGTACCTCGAGCAGACCGAGGTGCCGCTCGACCGGATGGACGACCTGCCGGCCCGCTTCAGCGGGGGGATGCAGCAGCGGGTCCAGATCTCCAAGGCCCTCGCCTCCGAGCCGGGGCTGGTCCTGCTGGACGAGCTGACGACCGGCCTGGACGTCTCGGTCCAGGCCGGCGTGCTCGACCTCGTCCGGCGACTCCAGCGCCGCTCGAACGTGGCGATGGTCGTGGTCTCACACGACCTGGGCGTGATCCGCCTGCTGGCCGGTCGGACGATCGTGATGAAGCACGGCCGGATCGTCGAGGCCGGGCTGACCGACCAGGTCCTCGAAGACCCCCAGCACCCTTACAGCCAGCTCCTGGTCAGCTCGGTGACATGACCGCCCCCCTCCTGTCCATCCGTGGGCTCACCAAGCGCTTCACGCTGCACATCCTGGGTGGCAAGGTCGTGGTCGCGTTCCGTGACGTCGACCTCGACGTGCCGGTCGGCGGCTTCATCGGCCTGGCCGGGACGAGCGGCTCCGGCAAGTCGTCGCTGCTGAAGTGCATCTACCGGACCTATCTGGCGAGCGAGGGCGCGGCGCGCTACGTGGGGGATGATGGCGAGACCGTCGACCTGGCGAGGGCCGACGACCGAGCGGTGCTGCGGCTGCGGCGACGGGAGATCGGCTACGTCGCCCAGTTCCTCCGCGCCTCCCCCCGCGTGCCGGCCCTCGACGTGATCGCCGGGCCGCGCGCCGATGGAGGCGTTGGGCTGGAGCAGGCCCGAGCTGAAGCTCGCGAGCTGCTCGATCGCCTGCGGCTGCCGCGCGAGCTGTGGGACTCGTACCCGATCCTGTTCAGCGGCGGCGAGCAGCAGCGGGTCAACGTCGCCCGCGCCCTGATCACTCGTCCTCGGCTGCTGCTGCTCGACGAGCCGACATCGG
>JACCZL010000978.1 GCA_013695975.1 Chloroflexota bacterium | reverse complement strand
GGGCGGAACCTGTCAATAGGTTTGAGACACGAGGCGCAGAGAATTACTGACTCACCTCCTCTGACGCGGTCGGTGCGTCGATTGTCGGCAGTGGCGGATTGATCCAGGCGGCGGTCGGGAGCTGAGGTGGCCGGGGCGCCTGGCGGACGAAGCGTTCGGGATGGGCCGCGTAGGCGGTGGCGAGCACCTGAGGGCGAGCGTTGTAGGCAGCCTGGGCCTGGCCGTGGTGGACGACCTCGGGGGCCATGAGGCCGATGCCCGAGTGGCGGTGCTCGGCGTTGTACCAGCGGAAGAAGTCCTGGCAGAACGCCCTGGCCTGCTCGATGGAGGCGAAGCGGTCCGGGAAGCCGGGCCGGTACTTCAAGGTCTTGAACTGCGCCTCGGAGTAGGGGTTGTCGTTGGAGACGTGCGGCCGGGAGTGGGTCTTGGTGACGCCCAGGTCGGCCAGCAGGAAGGCGACCGGCTTGGAGGTCATCGACGAGCCTCGGTCGGCATGGAGGGTCAACTGCCCGGCCGGGACCGCCTGCTTGGCGATCGTCTCGGCGATCAGGCGCTCGGCCAACTCGGCGTGCTCGCGGTGGGCGACCATCCACCCGACCACGTAGCGGCTGTAGATGTCGAGGATGACGTACAGGGAGAAGTAGGTCCACGTGGCCGGCCCGAGCAGCTTGGTGATGTCCCAGCTCCAGACCTGATTCGGCGCGGTGGCCAGCAGTTCCGGCTTGGCATAGGTCGGATGGACGAGCTGGTCGCGGCGGGAGCGCGTCTCCCCTGAGGCCGCCAGCAGTCGGTACATCGTGCGCTCGGAGGCGAGGTAGACGCGCTCGTCCAGGAGGGTGGCGAAGACGGTCGCCGGCGCGGCGTCCTGGAAGCGGGGCGAGTGCAGGACCTCCAACACCGCCTGCTGTTCGGCCGGGCTCAGAGCACGGGGGTGGGATTGGCTCGTCGGCGGAGCCGGCGGGGGCACCTCCACGCCCTGCGCCGTCACCACGGGTGGGAGGATCAGCTCGCTGCGCTCGCCTGCCGCGCCTTCGTGCCTCAGGCTTGCCCCCGGAACGACGTCACCCACGCCGCCTGGCTCCGTCCCGACGACGGCCACGGTCCCCACGGGGACGCGGCGCCGCTCGTGCCGGTAAAAGCTGGCTCGGGCCACACCAACCACGTCACAGGCGGCGGTCACGCCAACCAGGGGCGCCAACTCGCTCACGCTGGCCATCAGGAGCGCTCGTCGCTCGGGCGGCTCGGCTCGACCAGGCCCAGCAGGAACGCAACTTTTTTTTGGATCTCGATCACGGCCTCGGCCGCCACCAGCCGCTGCCCCAGCCGCTCGTTCTCCTGACGCAGCCGTGCCAGCTCCCGCTGCTCGGGTGAGCTCGTCGGACGACCACGCCGTCGGGGGCTCAGCGCGTTGAACATCCCTTCCTCACGCTGCCGACGCCACGCCGCCAGATGCGACGAGTACAGGCCCTCCCGGCGCAGCAGGCCACCGATCTCGCCCGTCGTCCGCGCCGCATCAGCCTCGCTCAAGATCCGCAGCTTGTACCCCACCGTGAACTGGCGCCGGCGCGCTCGCTCGAGCCGCTCCGGCACCTCGGGGTCCAGCCGACCTGATCCGGCCATCCCGATCGCCACGCTGTCGCCGTCGATGGAGCCGTTCTGAGACGTCATGGACTCAGTTCCTTCTCCACCCTCATCACTAATTACTTCGTCGAGTGTGTCTCACCCACTATAGGCAGAGAGGGTCACCCGAAGAGCGTAGGTCTGCTGAAGAGCGTCGCGCAGATTGCTCTGATAGAGTTTTCGTCTGTTGATCAACTGGCCGTTGAACTCGGCCTGAACGAAGTCATGCCCCCATTCGCCGGTCCTACTCGGAGGTCGGATGCCTGCCTTCATCAGCGCGTAGATCGCCGCCTGAAAGCATGCGTAGTAGCAACGGCTGGCACAGGTGTTATAACGGCGCTGAGCGAGCTCACTTTCGGCCGCGTCGAGGTTCTCCTCGGCTTTCACCAGGAGGATCCGCGCTCGGTCGATCACGTGTTGATCATACCACCGCGTATGGACGACCCTCGGACGCGATGGACCTGTACCTCGTCCGGCACTGCCTGGCAGGAGGCCAGGCGCCCGACGCGCCGCTGACGGCCGAAGGCCGGCGACAGGCCGAGCTGCTGGCGGGGCGTTGACGGCTCCGACGCGAGCGTCCATACTCCGGCACTGATCCAACATCGCCAGGGGAGGACCAGATGCCTGCACGGACGTTTGATTGGCGGGATGACCCGACCGGGACGGTGATCGCGGTGCCCGACGTCAGGGCGCGGTTCCTGCGTCGGAAGCCGGACGATCCGCCCGGCGGCTTTCACAGCCACGAGGAGTCCGAGGGGATCGAAACCTGGGTCGTCCTCGAG
>JACCZL010000958.1 GCA_013695975.1 Chloroflexota bacterium | reverse complement strand
GCCAGGAATACTCCGAGGAGGCCGATCACCAACACGGCGCCCAGCAGGATGGTGAGCGCCGGCGCCCGCCGCTCCCATGCCAGCGCTGCCACCCCACGGACTCCTGCTCGGACGTCCCGAAGCGCCGACCAGCGGTCTGCGCCGGGCCGGCCGGCCCAGGCGACCGCACCACCGGCGATGATGAGATGGCCGATCAGAAAGCCCGGCCAGTCCAGGGCATGGAACAGCGACAGGACCTGAGCCAGCAGCACGATCTGGCCCGCCCCAAGGACATAGATCCCCAGCGCACTGCCGGTGCCGTTCAGCCGCAGCCTTCCCACCAGCACTGCGCTGCTGGCAAGGACGGCGCTCAGGCTACACGCGAAGAGCGCAACCCGAGCGAGATCAGCCATCCAGGCCAGCCCTTCGCCCGGCCGGTTTCGGTCGCCGGGGCGCTAGGCACGGGCGGGTTGGAGATCCGTCACCCACGCGGGAAGTATGGCGGATCGAGCGCTACGGCAGCGTGCCATTCGCTCGGGCCGCCGCGAGGGCGCGGTACGCGGGGCGCGGCGTGCCATCGGGGTCGGCGATGCTCCACCAGTACTGCTCGGAGGTCGTCGTCCAGTTCGGGTCTGGAGCCAGGTTCCAGATGAACATCACCCCGACCCAGGGGGACCAGCGCTCACGCGCGTAGGTAAAGCCGCGGACGATGTAGTCGCCCTGCTGCTCCGGGCTCACGGCGTAGAAGGTCCGATCGGGATTGACCTGATCGGTCGTCCAGCCGAACTCGAGCAGCCACACCTGCTTGGCCCAATCGCCGTTGGCGACCATGATCTCACGGAGCTGCTCGATGCGCCGGAAGTAGAACGACGGATGGGCCAGGCCGGGATTGGGGTGGGACCCAAACTCGGCCTCCGGCGGCGAGCCGTAACCGGCCCCGTGAACGCCGACCACGTCCGAGTAGCGCGCCAGCCCCTCCTCGTAGAGCCAGCCCAGATAGACATCGTCTGGCTGGGCGGTCCCATCGTTCGTGCCAGTCGGCGAGAGGCCGGCGCTCACCACGAGCATCGAGGGGTTGACCTCCTTGACCATGCGGTAGGTTTCCTTGAGCATGTACAGGTACTGCGCGGCCTGGTCGCGGCTGATCGGCACGCCGTTCCACTCACTCGTGAGGTTCGGCTCGTTCCAGACCCCGATTGCGTGGATGGCGCCCTTTGGAGAGGTCGGGCCATAGCGGCGAGCGACCGCCTGCACGAAGTCGGCGTAGTCGAAGATGGCGTCCGGCGGGCCGTTGTCCGCCAGTTTGACCGTCCGAGCCCAATCTGGCGGGTGGCTGACCCGGGCCATGACCTTGACGCCGGCCGCGTTGAGCGCGGCAACGACCCGATCGAGATCGGTCCAATCGAAGCAGTTCTTGCAGCCGCTCTCGACGCTGCGCCAGGGCACGGCGATGCGGGCCCAGCCGAGTCGAGCGCCAGCCAGGAGCTGCAGATCGCGCGGCGTCGTCTCGGGGAATCCGAGCGGGAACACGGTCGCGCCGTACTGCAGGTTCGCGGGCGGGACCTGGGCCGCGGTGCTGGGCGGGAGCGACCCGGTGACCAGCAGCGCCAGCACGAGCATCGGGATCAACGTCTTCAAGGCTCACCTCTGAGGGGCACGAGATGTTTGCTCCATTAAACGGCTTCGTCCCGTGAGCGGTTGCATTGACGGGCCAGGACTGCCCTCGCGCCGCGGCTGGAGCACGCGGGCGACGCTCCAGCGATGGGCTTCGGGACAGCTCAGCGTGGAATTGCCAGGATGACGCGCACCAGGACCACGGCATCTTGCGCGGCGTGGCTCGCGTCCAGACCGATCGACAGGTCGATCGCCCCCGCGTCCACCAGGTGGTCCGCTCGCAGCGTCTCGGGCCAGGTTGTCCTGTTGGCTACGCGCACCACCTTCACGCCATCGTCGACCCACAGCAACGCGGCCCCCACACGATCGCTCCAAACCCGCGCGTCGACCACCAGGCGCGACCCGCGCAACCTGTCCGCTGGCAGACCCTGGACGATGCCGCCACGGCCCCCTGCCCGCGAGTCGAGACGGATCCGGAACGACTCCCCCCCCGAAGGGGTGGGAGAGATGACCGTCTCGGGGGTGAGGCGGCTCACCTCCAGGCTGCCCCCACCGGAGGCGTGCGCCAGCCACCCGTCGGCGGTCTCGACGCTGTCCATCTCGGGCGAGAGTCGGAACGAGCCGGGGCCGAGTGACCAGGCGGAGAAGTCGGCATGCTGGACCACATTGCGGGGGTCGCGATCCTCGCAGCGCCAGACCTCCCACTCGACGGCCGGCCTGGCATGCGCGAGTGGGATGTCGAAGCACCGTCCGGGCAGTAGGTCGGGCAGCTCTTCGGCGCCGGGCCGCGGGCTCCTCAGCACGACGTAGGTCGGGCGGTAGGTGGCGAGGAGGCTCTCGTTCGTCCAGGGCGGTGGCGCCCTGAGCCGTCTCCGCCTGGGGTAATCGGCGGCGACCAGTGGCAGCAGGGTTCGGCTGAGCCGCGGTCCGAAGAGCAAGTACTCCCATTGATCCTTCTGGCCGACGTCGTTCAGGGCTCCGTAGACACCGACCGCGCCGTCCGGACCCAGCTCGTCGTCGACCTCGCGGAAGAACGCCTCGTTCATCGGGAAGCGGAAGCTCATCAGGCCGAGTCGATCCTCCCGAGCGAACTCCGGGATCGGCTTGTCCTCGTTAGCCCGGGCGACGTACAACCCGGTCACCTCGCTCCAGATCACGAGGATGAGGGCCAGCCTCTGGCGCCAGGCCCCGTCGCCCTGGACCAGCACGCCGAGGAGCGGCGCCCCCAGGGCGCACGCCGTGAGGAGAAACCGCCCGCTCGCGACCGCGTTCCAAGGGAGCAGCGCGGACATGAGGATGAGGAAGCTCAGGGCCACCCAACCGAGGAGGCGGCGGCCTGGCGGGCTTCGGCCAGGCCAGCAGAGGGCCGTCAGCGCGAGGATCAGGATCAGGCCGCCGACGAGCCCGACCCCCGAGTAGAGCTCGTTGACCCTTGGCGGACGGACGAAGCTGAACTGCCGCGCAGGCGGTCCGGACTCGCCCTGGGTCAGGGTTGGGATGGCGAGGACGGCGAAGAGTGGCTCCCCGACCGCCGCGAGTGCTCGCGTCAGCGGAACTGTGAGCGGCTGAGCGAGTGGGTCCGCCAATGGCCCGGACAGGTCCGCGAAGGCGAACGCAAAGAGTGTCCGGGGCAGGTTCGCCGCGAGGTAGACCCACGGCGCCTCCTGCCCCAAGGGCCCGCGGGCCGGCCAGAACAAGGATTCGAAGACAAGCCAGGTCTGGAGATAGCAGAACCCGCCCAACAGCACAGCCGCCACGCCGCCCAGGATGAACCCGGGCAGGACTGGACGCCTGCGCCGTAGTCCGAACAGGACGATCGCCGCGGTGATCAGGCCTGGCAGCGCCAAGAGCGCGGTCAGTTTCGTCCCCACAGCCAGCCCGCCGGCCGCGCCAGCCAGCGTCAGACCGACGATCGGTCGACCCGACTGCACCGCCCAGAGCAGGAAGTAGAGGCTGGTGGTCAGGAAGCTGGGGACCATCAGGTCGTTCAGCGTGCTCGTACTCTGGAGGATCGCCTGGGGGAGGAGCGCGAACGCCCCGGCCCCGAAGAGCGCCGCCCGCCGCTCGAATCCGACCTGACGCCCGAGGCCGTACACCGCCACGGTCGTCACGATCCACGCCGCGAGCTGGACCGTGTTGGCCAGGGCGTCCGCACGGAGAAACGCCATGGTCCAGAGGATCAAGACCTCCGCGTTGGCCGGAAACACCACCTGGCGGGGGTCATCGGTCGGGTAGACGCCCATCGAGCGGAACTGCAGGTAGTACCCGACGCGGGCGAGATGGTAGGCCAGTGAGTCGACGCTATTTGGCGGCACCCAGAGCGCCAGGGTGGTGTTGATCAGCCCGGTCAACAGCACGACGCCAGCCAGGATCGGCTGGGCCGGCCTGCGCCAGTCCCCTGCGACCGCGCCGACTCGACGCAGGCCGGCTCGAACCTCGCGAACGGCGCAGCCGAGGTTTGCCAGGCCGCGACGGCGCCTGACCCAGATCCCCGCTGCACCGGCGACCAGGAGCTGCCCGGTCAGGAAGCCCGGCCAGTCCAGAGCGTTGAGCAGGGACAGGAGCTGGGCTAGCAGGACAACCTGTCCGGCAGCGGCGATCCACAGTGCGAGGAGGGTCGCCGTACCACCCAGACGCAGGCAGCTCACGAAAACCAGGCTGCTGGCCACCACGGCGCCCAGGCTCAGCGCGAGCAGGGCAGAGCCGAGGGGGTTAGCCACGGGGGGCTGCGCTCACCGCCGTGGGTGGAGCCCACCAGGCGGCCGGCCTCTCGAGCCTGTCGATCGACGCCGCGGAACCGCTCCCGACGGGCCGCCGCGAGGTGGACGGTGGCACGGCGGAGCATCATACACGATCGCGCCGCCCGGCCCACGTCGACCCAAGACCCGCGGGCGGGTCTGGGTCAGCCGTCGAGGTGCCCTCTTGACAGTCAGCGCTATCCGGTCGTATCGTCCGCCCTGGTAGTGAGGGAGAAGCGACTGGTATGCCAAGTGATGCTCATTCCAATGGTTACGTCTCATTCTGGGACGAGGTCGGAACCACCTTCCCGTCGCTCAAGGGGGCGACATCGACCCGGTACTACGCCGCGTGCGAGCGGCGGCTCATGCGCGAGCATTTCCCGCGACTCGCGGGGCGTCGACTGCTCAAGACTGATCTCTGGGACGAGGCCAAGAACACCGAGATCTTGCGCTGGGCGGCCGAGCAGGGCGCCCAGCCCTACGGTGTGGACATCGCCGCGGATGTCGTCGACGAGGCCCGCAAGGTCCTCTGTGACCATCGCCCGGGGTTCGCGCTGGCCGACGTCCGAGCGCTGCCGTTCGCGGCCGAGACCTTCGACCTGGTGTATTCGATGGGAACGATCGAGCACTTTCCGGACTACGCCGTCGCGGTGGACGAGATCTTCCGCGTCCTCAAGCCCGGTGGGGTGGCCATCATCGGGGTACCCAACAAGCTCGACCCGTTCCTACGCCCGCTGATGGTCTCGCTGATGAACCGGTTGGGGCTCTACGGCTACGGGATGGAGAAGTCGTTCACGCCCCGAGCCCTTCGGCGGCTGCTCACGCGGGGCGGCTTCCGTGTCCGGGCTCAGAGCGGGATTCTCTTCATCCCCGGCTGGCTGCGGATGGCCGACCTGTTCTGTCACGTCCGCTCCCCGCGCCTGGCCAGCCTGACCGGTCGGCTGATCGGCCCGTTCGCGTGGCTCGAGCGGCGCGTGCCGGCCGTCCGCCG
>JACCZL010000948.1 GCA_013695975.1 Chloroflexota bacterium | reverse complement strand
TTGCCCTTGATGTCCCAGAGGGCGATGTCCACGGCCGAGATCGCCGAGGCGACGACGTTGCCGGCCGGAAAGAACCCGCCGCGATACATCACCTGCCAGAGGTGCTCGATCCGCGAGGCCTCCTGGCCGACGATCTGTCCCTCGATGTGGCGGAACGCCCCGAGGATCGCCTGCGCTCGCGGCCCGACCCCGGCCTCGCCGATCCCGGCGATGCCCTCGTCGGTGTCGACGACGCAGAAGACGTAGTTCTTGCCGTTGACGTCGATCGCAAACGGCTCGATGCCAGTGATCTTCATGCTCAGCCCCGCGCTCGTCTTTAGAAGCGGGCCGTATCCTACCGCGTCTCGGCGTCGTTGACAAGCGCGCTTCAATGACTGGGGTGACTCTGGCGCTGGCCGACCGTGGATCGCTCAACTCGGCTCCTTGATTGACACCTCGCTCGAGCCCCGAGCTTCGAGGGCCAACGCCGGTCCCCGCGGCATACGGCGACCGCGCAGCCCGTGGAATCCCAGCCCGGCTATAAGCAGCCACGCAGTCAGGCTCACCATGCCGGCCACATAGACCGCGGAGGGCTCAAAGCGAAACTCGATCACGTGCTCTCCGCGCGGGAGCTCCACCGCGCGAAACAAGTAATCCGCCTGATGAATTGGCACCTCGCGCCCGTCCAACCAGGCACGCCAGCCCGGGTAAAAGGAATCGGTCAGCACCAGATGGGCGGGGCGGGCGGCGCTGGCGCGGACGACGACACGATCGGTCCCATACTCCTCGACGGTCGCCCCGTTGACGGCAGCCGGTTGCAGAGCAGGTGCGTCATTGGCTGCGTGCGCGACGAGCGATCTCCACGGTGCAAACGGCAGCGCACCGCTCGTCGCGCCGGCGTCCCCCGCTTCTTCGAGGAGAACCTGACGACGCGGGTCGAAGCCGCCTCGCAGGAGGTACACCAGCGCCCAATCATCGGCGTCGACGGTCACCGCCTCGTCGACCACAAAGGCCCGCGGCAGGACGGCGCGGTTCTCGTGGATCGTCGTCTGCTCGCCGTCGTACACCAGTGCGTACTTCTCGCGGTGTGTGGACAGCAGCGAGTCGATCTTCCCGCTGCCGCGGTCGTAGAGACCCAGCCCCGCGAGGCGCACCTGGCCCGTCGGGCCGAGCGTGCGCACCTCGACTCGCTCCACGATCCGCGGCCGTGCGAGCGCAACGTCGGCCAGGTACAGGTTGCGTGGATACACTCGGCCGCTCGGATCGCGCGGCTCCCAACGGTAGCCGACCCTCGGTCGGGTGTGGGCCGGCGTGACGGTCGCCTCGGCATCGTCGTAGGCTGCCTCAGCCGTCTGGACGCCGAGGCGGATCGTCAGAAGCTCCGGCGGCGTGTCTCCGCCCGAGACCTCCACTTCGGCCACGATAGTCCCATCTGTCAGCCGCGGCGCCCCATCTGTGGCCGAAAGGATGCGGAGCGTATCTGTACGCGTCGGCGCGATCCGGAACGCCTCACGTCCCAGCGGGCTGTCAGCCTCACCGTGGAGGAGTGGTCTGGCGGGGTCGAAGAGGATGCCCTCGGCCGCGATCCGACCGGGCGCGGGCTTCGACTCGACGACGTACCGTCCGTTCCAGAGGTCGAGCAGCTCGTCGTCCACTTCGTTGACTCGCGTCCAGTAACGCTCCATCCGCGCGGTCGGCAAGGAGCTGTACCCGTACGGTTGCGCAACACCGAACAGGGCCGGGCGGCTCGTGATCGCGCTGTCCATTCGCCCAACGATGAAGGCTCACCAGAGGCCACCCTGGGGACTCAAGAAGCGCATCGACCGCGACGCTTCGACGAGCGAACTGGCCGCGGCTGTGGGGTGGAACGCGTGGGCAACCAGTACCAGCTCCGCCGCGGCGACCGCGATGATGGCGCCCTGCCAACGCCGCCCATCGCCTGACCAACGCTGCGAGGCTCCGAGTAGGGCAATCGTCGATACGGCGACGGCTAGCGCCAGGAGTGTCCAGGGATTCGCCAGGTCCAGCGTGGCCAGCAGTCCCTGGCGGACCTGGTCGGCCGAGAGCGCCGCGCGGTCATGGGGCAGGGTCAGGTAGCTCGTCCGAATCGCCTGCAGCGACCCGACCTCCTCAGCCTGGAGCC
>JACCZL010000924.1 GCA_013695975.1 Chloroflexota bacterium | reverse complement strand
GCAAGTCGGTGCGCGTGGCGGGCGGCAAGCGGACGGCCGCACGGGCAACCGCCAAACCGAAGCCCCGCGTGGCCCGCGCGCGCAAGCCCGCCGCGAAGTCGGCGCCGGCCGCGGCTGGAGCCCGAGTTCGAAAGGCGAGTTGAGCGGAGTCGTGAGTCCCTATCGCCAACGGATCGAGCGCGTTCGTGCCCTTTTCGCCGAGGCGGAGGTTGACGCGCTGCTGGTGTCCCAACCAGAGTCGCGCTTCTACTTGAGCGGCTACACCGGCCACGACTTGCCACCCCGCGATTCGGCCGGCCTCCTGGTCATCGCCCATGATGGGAGCGTTTTGCTGACCGACCCGCGGACGAGCGAGCAGGCCGAGCAGGAGGCGCCCGACTACGAGGTCGTGGTGTACAGCCCGGCCAACCGCGTCACCGCGCGGCTCGCCGAGACGGTACAGCAGCTCGGGGTAGGGCGGCTTGGCTTCGAGTCGATCCACCTCCCCTATCAAGTCTGGGCCGACTTCGGCGAAGCGATCAAGGAGCACGCCGAGCTACGCCCACTGAAGGACCTCGTCGACAGGCTGCGGATTAGCAAAGACGCGGTCGAGCTGCGGAGCCTCCAGGCGGCGATCGACGTCCTCGACGACTGCTTCGAGCACATCGCTCGCCACGAGCTACGCCCGGGCCGGACCGAGCGGGAGATCGCCGCCGCGGTGGAGCGGTACCTTCAGGATCACGGCGCCTCGACGGCGTTCCCGCCGATCGTCGCCAGCGGGTCTAACGCCTCGATGCCGCATGCCGTACCGACCGATCGGCAGCTTCAGGAGGGCGAGCCGATCACCATCGACATCGGCGCCAGGGTCGATGGTTATTGCTCGGACATGACGCGGACGGTCTGCATGGGGACCCCGAGCGACAAGCTGCGCGAGATCCACGGCCTGGTCCTCCGCGCCCAGCTTCGGGCCGAAGAGGAGATCCGGCCCGGGATGAGCGGCAAGGACGCCGACGCGATCGCGCGCGAGCTCCTCGCTCAGGCCGGGTACGGCGAGCAGTTCAGCCATGGGCTTGGCCACGGGATTGGGCTCGAGGTCCACGAGCTGCCCTGGGTCTCCCTCCGCGGCGAACGCCCGCTCGAGAAGGGCATGGTCTTTAGCGTCGAGCCGGGCGTCTACGTGCCCGGCTGGGGCGGCGTACGGATCGAGGATCTGGTCGTGATGGAGGACGAGGGGGTGCGGGTGCTCTGCCGCTCGCCGAAGTCGCTCGAACTGGCGGAGGTGCTTGGATGATCTCGACCGGCGACCTGCGCAAGGGGATCATCATCGAGGTGGATCGTCAGCTCTTCTCGATCATGGAATACCAGCACCAGAAGATCGGGCGCGGCAGCGCCCAGGTCAGGATGCGGCTCCGCAACATCAGGTCGGGCGCCATCTCCGACACGACCGTCCAGGCTGGCACCAAGTTTCCGCGCATCCGCCTCGAGACGCGCAGCATGTCGTATCTGTACTCGGAAGACAACGCCTACTATTTCATGGATCAGGAGAACTACGACCAGATCGCGTTGAGCGCCCAGCAGCTCGGCGAAGCGGTCAACTACCTCAAGGACGGGATGGTCCTCCAGGTGCAGTTCTACGAAAGTGAGCCGGTCGAGGTGGACCTACCGGTCGCCGTCGAGCTGCGGGTGGCCGAAGCCGACCCTGGCTTCCGCGGCGACACCGCGTCGGGTGGGACCAAGCCGGCCAGGCTCGAAACCGGGCTGACGGTCCAGGTTCCGCTCTTCGTCAACCAGGGCGAGACGATCAAGGTCGACACCCGGACGGGGACCTACCTCGAGCGCGTCTGACGGTGGGGCGGCAACTGCGCCACGACCTGGTCAGTCGTGACCCACGGCGAGGCGGTTGACCTTCGTTGGACACGCCGTTTCAGTCCGAAGCGCTCGGCGAGCTCCTGACGATCCTGGCGGGGACGGACGTCGAGGAGCTGGAGCTGGAGCTCGACGGCGCGCGGTTGCTGGTCCGACGTGACCCGCGAACCGAGGAGCCGGCCCCGCCGCGCGGCGCAAGCGCTGACCAGACGGCGACATCGACTGAGCCGTTTGTCGTGACGGCGCCGGCCGTCGGGATCTTCCGTCGCTCGGCCGGCGGCAAGGCGGAGCCGCCCGTGAGCGAGGGCGACACCGTCACCGCCGGCCAGGTGGTCGGGGCGGTCGAGGCGATGCGAATCTTGAATCGGGTCCAGACCGAGCGCTCCGGGGTTGTCGAGCGCCTGCTCGTCCAGGATGGGCAGCCAGTGGAATACGGCCAGGGCCTGCTCGTCCTGCGACCAGACGGCATCGGAGGCTAGGGTTGGAAGTCTTCCAGGTCGGCGAGCTCGGGGCCTACCTCAAGGAGCTGCTCGAGGGTGACGAGACGCTGGCCGACCTGTGGGTGACCGGCGAGGTGACGAACCTCTCACGCTCGGGGGCCGGGCACTACTATTTCGCGCTCAAGGACGACACCACCCAGATCCGGGTCGTGCTGTTCCGCAACGCGGCGATTCGCTGCGGGGCGACGCCCCTGTCGGGCGACGCGGTCGTCGTCCACGGCAAGGTGGCGTTCTACGAGCGGACTGGCGCGTGTGAGCTGTGCGTAGACCTGTTGTACCCCAGCGGCGTCGGGTTGGCTCAGCTTCGCTTCGAGGCCCTCCGCCTCAAGCTGAGCCAGGAGGGGCTCTTCGCCGAGGAGCGGAAGCGGCCGCTCCCGACCTATCCACGCCGAATCGGCCTGGTGACCTCGGAAGGCGGCGCCGTCCTCCACGACGTGCTGACCATCCTCACCCGACGCTACCCGATCGCGGAGGTGATCGTGGCCCACAGCGCCGTCCAGGGGGACCATGCGGCGGGGCAGATCGTCGCCGCGCTGGAGCGGCTCCGGGCCTGGCGCGGCCCAGACGGGGCCGGCATCGACGTAGCGATTCTGGCGCGCGGCGGTGGCTCACCGGAGGAGCTCGCGCCGTTCAACGATGAGGACGTGGCACGGGCGGTCTTCGGTAGCTCCTGGCCGATCATCTCCGCCGTCGGCCACGAGACCGACGTCACGATCTGCGACTTCGTCGCCGACTTGCGGGCGCCCACGCCGTCGGCCGCCGCCGCGCTCGTCGCGCCGGACCTGCGAGAATTGGCGCGGGAGCTCGGCGAGCTGGTCGCGCGGGGACGGGCGGCAGTCGAAGCCACGCTCGACACCGCCCGCGCCGACCTCCGGTACGGACGCGACCGCCTCCTCGTCCACGCTCCCCTGACG
>JACCZL010000912.1 GCA_013695975.1 Chloroflexota bacterium | reverse complement strand
AGCCGCTTCTCGGCCCGTGGGGCCGATGCCGGCCCGGGACCGGGCGTACTCCCGATGGCGCTTGGGGTGGGCATCATGGTGCTGGCCGCGATCAGCTTCTTCAGGCCGGAGGTGGAGCGCGTCGCGCTGCCCCAGATCGGCCGGATCGGCGTGATCCTCGGGTCCCTGATCGGCTACGCCCTCCTGCTCGAGCCGCTCGGATACTTCGCCAGCACGACCCTGCTGCTAGCCTTTCTCTTCATCGCCTTCGCCGAGCGGCGACGCCTCTGGCAGCCGCTCGCCGCGGTCGCGATGAGCTTCGGGACCTACTACATCTTCCGCATCCTGCTCTCTGTCCCGCTCCCGCCGGATCCGCTGGACCTGCTCCGCTGATGGACGTCCTGCAGCAGGTCGGACAGGGATTCCTCCTGGCGCTCACCCCGCAAAATCTACTCTTCTGCTTCATCGGCGTCCTGGTCGGCACGCTGATCGGGGTGTTGCCGGGGATCGGGCCGGTCTCCGGCGTCGCGATCCTCCTCCCACTGACATTTAGCCTGGATCCGACCGGCGGCATGATCATGTTGGCCGGCATCTACTACGGATCGATGTACGGGGGCTCGACGACCTCGATCCTCATCAATACCCCCGGCGAGTCAGCCTCGGTGATGACCTGTTTGGACGGCTACGCGATGGCCCGCCAGGGCCGAGCCGGGCCGGCCCTCGGGATGTGCGCGATCGCCTCCTTCGTCGCGGGGACGTTCTCCGTGCTCGGGCTGATGCTCCTCGCACCGCCGCTGGCATCGTTCGCCCTCCGATTCGGTCCGGCCGAGTACTTCGCGCTGATGGTCCTGGGCCTGACGACGCTTACCCGCCTGGCCGGCAAGTCGCTCACCAAGGGCCTCATGATGGGCGCCTTTGGCCTGGCGCTCGGCACCGTCGGCCTCGATCCGCTCACCGGTACGCCGCGCTTCACCTTCGGACGCATCGAGCTGATCGACGGGATCGGCTTCGTCCCGGTCGCGATGGGCCTGTTCGCCCTGGCCGAGATCTTCGCGAACGCCGAGGAGTCGTTGACACGGGAGGTCTTCAAGACCGATCTCAAGAACCTCTGGCCGACGGCCCAGGATTGGCTAGCGGTGCGTTGGACCCTGGTGCGAGCGACAATCATCGGCTTCTTCATCGGCGCGCTGCCCGGGGCCGGCGCGACGGTCGCGGCCTTCATGGCCTACGCGGTCGAGAAAAAGTCCTCGAAGTACCCGGAACGGTTTGGAACCGGCGTGATCGAAGGTGTCGCGGCACCCGAAGCGGCGAACAACGCCGCGACTGGCGGGGCGCTGGTGCCGCTGCTCACGCTGGGCCTGCCGTCCTCGGCGACGACGGCCGTCATGCTCGGGGCCCTGCTGATCTTCGGCCTCCGGCCCGGACCACTCCTGATGATTGAGCAGCCGGACTTCTTCTGGGCCGTGGTGACCAGCATGTATGTGGGCAACGTCATGCTGCTCGTGCTGAATTTGCCGCTGGTCGGACTCTGGGCCAGCATGCTGAGGATCCCCTACACGATCCTGCTGCCCTTGATCATTCTCTTCACCCTGATCGGCGCCTACGCCCTCAACAATAACGTGAGCGACATCTGGATCATGATCGCCTTCGGCGTAGTCGGCTACCTGATGCGCAAGTTCGAGTATCCGGCCGCGCCGGTCGTGCTGGCGCTCGTGCTCGGCCCGCTGATGGAAACCAACTTCCGTCGAGCCCTGACGATCTCGCAAGGCGACTACAGCGTCTTCCTGACCCACCCGATCTCGGCCGTGCTGCTACTCGCCGCGGTGCTTTCGCTGACCTGGCCCCTGCTCATGCAGCTCTTTGGCCGCTCATCGGAGATGCCGGTCCCCGTCGCCGAAGAAGTCTAGGGCTCCGTCGGGAGAACGAACCAGAACGTGGTCGGCCAGCCGGGAATGCTGCTCAGGCCGACCCGTCCCCCGTGGAGCTCGACCAGGTACTTGACGATCGACAGGCCCAGACCGGTGCCGCGGCTTTCGGCTCCGAGCGAGCTGGAGCCACGATAGAACTTCTCCCAGACGTGCGGCTGCTCGTCGGCCGCGATGCCCGGGCCGTGGTCGGTCACCTCGACGCGCAACCGCCGGCCTACCTGCTCGGCCCGCAGCTCGATCGGCCCCTCTGGTGCGTAGCGGAGGGCATTCGAGAGCAAGTTACTGACGATTTGCGCCAGTCGGTCGGGATCCACGTAGGCTTCGCCGGTGCCCCGCACGTCTGCCGAAACGCGGTTCCCCTCCGGCTGCTGGCGGAACGTCTCCACCAGCTCGGCGATGCATGCCCGGACCGACACCCAGCGGCGCTCCAGGCGAAGCGCGCCGCGCTCGATCCGCGAGAATTCGAGCAAGTCGTCCACCAGTCGAAGGAGCAGACGCGCACTCCCGTAGATACCCCGTGCCATCTCGGCGACTGCCTCGGGGCGCAGCCTCGTGGCGCGGCGCTCGAGCAGCTCAGCGTAGCCGTAAACCAGGCTCAGCGGGGTGCGCAGCTCGTGCGAGACGGTGCTGAGGAACTCGCTCTTCAGGCGCACCAGCTCCCGGAGCGCCTCGACCGTCGAGGCCTGTTCGACCAGGTGGGCGCTCTCGATCGCGATCGCCGCCTGATCGGCGATCGCTCCGAGGAGCTGGACGTCTCCCTGGTCGAAACGGCGTCCCTCACGGCTCAGCACCGCGAGCGCGCCGAGCGTTCGGACACGTCCCCGCACGGGCACCCCCAGCGAGGAGCGGAAGCCCGACGCGCCACCCGTCGCCGGCCGCTCGGAGGGAGGACGCGTGAGGTCCATGCCCATGACCGGCCGACCCTCGCTCGCCACCCGTCGGCTCAGGCTCTCGCCGAGTGGGAAGCGCTGTTCGGGTCGGGCCGACTCGGGCGGGCCGAACGTCGCCGTCCGCACCAGCTCTCCGTCCTCGAGCAGCCGCAACGCCGCGCCTTCGGCGTCGAGCAGCAGCGCGGCCTCTTCGATGATGCGCGAGAGAACCTCCGCGAGGTCGGCGCCGAGGGCCAGCCGCTCGTTGACGTCGAGGATGGTCGCGAGCTGACGGGCCTGCCGTCGGGTGTCCTGATAGAACTGGCTGTTCTGGATGGTGAGCGTCACCTGGGCGGCCAGCAATCTGAGCACCTGGACGTCCGCATCCTGGAACGTCCGAGCCCGCGTGCTGAGTGCAGCCAGAACGCCGAGCGGCCGGTCCTGATGGGAGAAGGGCAAGAACGCCCCGCTCTTCATTCGATCGTCGAGCGGAAAGTGCCGCCGCCAGCGGGGATGGTCGGCGATCTGGCGCGTCGTGAACGGCTGCTCACGGCGGAGGACGAAGCCGCACAGGCTGTCGGCTATCGGGAGCAGGGAGCCATTCGGCGGCCCGCCGTCGGGTGCGCGCGCGGCGAGCCGCAGGACATCCGCATCCGGATCGTGCAGCCAGACCTGCACCTGGCGGACCTTGAGTAGCCGCGCCACCGTCTCGACGGACGGCTCGAGCGCGACCGCCAGATCAACGCCGGCGGGCAGCGGCCGAGCAAGGTCGGCGAGGGAGTCTCGCGGTGCGTCGGTCTCGGCGTTCAATCCCAGACTCATCAACCGCTCGCCCCGGCGATCACCCGCATCGGCGCACCACCAGTTCACTATCGCTGGTCCGCGGCGACCTGGGCGACCCGTGCCCGGGCGGCACATCGACCATGTGGAGTCTACCGTATAGCAGCGCCGCCCCGCGACGCCCCAGCCACGGCCGACTCCCCGCTGGAATGCCCTCGTCGGGTCGCGCCCTCTAGAAACGAGCCATCGTGGCACGAGGTGACGTCGTGGCCCGCGTCGAAGCCGAGTACAATCGGGCCATGGCCGCTCTCTCCGGTCGCGCGCCCCCTGACCACGACCCTTCGTCCGACGCGGGCGACCAGCACGCAGTCGCAGCAGACACGCGTCATGCCCGCGAGGCGCGAGCGCGGGAGGTCGACCGTCTCAGCCTGGGCGAGCCGCGAGTGGGCCTCGGCGAGGCTGAGCGCTGGCTGGCTGCGGAGCCCGTCGGCGAAGGGCGCGGCTGGGCTCTACGCTCCATCGCCTCCGCCATGCGGTTCAACGGCGCCTACGAACGAGCCGAACAGTACTATGCCGAGGCGGAACAGGCGTTCCAGGATCTCGGCCTCGCGGACGAGGTCGCTCGCACCCGCGTCGGGCGGGTTGACGCGCTGCGTAATCTCGGGCGCTACGAACCCGCCCTCGCCCTGGCTCGAGACAACCTGGCGTACCTGCACTCCCGCGGAGAGGTGATGAGCCTGGAAGTAGCCAGGCAAAACAATAATCTCGGACTCGTCTACTGGCGACTTGGAGACCTGCGCGGTGCGCTCGCCTGTTTCCGACGCGCCCGCACCGGGTTTCGGCGGCGACAAGAGCGCGATCTGGACGCCCTCGCCAGCATGAACATCGGGCTCGTCCTGGCAGAGCTGGGACGCTACCGGGAAGCGCTGCAGGTCGATCATTCCGCAGCCCGGCACTTCCGAGCGCTTGGACTGCGCGAGCGGCTTGCGACGGTCCAGATGAACCTCGGGCTCCTGCACCTGCGCCGTGGGGAGTACGCCCGCGCGCTCGGGGAGCTTGGGGCCAGCCGGGTCCTCTGCGAGGAGCTGGGACTCGACGCCAAGCGCGTCGCGGTCGACCTGGATCTGGCCCGAACCTACCTGGCGCTGAATCTCCATTCGGAGGCCGCTGAGGCCTGTGCTCGTGCTGTCAACACGTCGCGGCGTTTAGAGCTTCCGTTTGAACTGGCCCACTCGCTGATGTACTCGGGACAGGCCGCCGAGCGCCTCGGCGACTTACCCACCGCGCGAGCCCAGATGGGGGAAGCCGAGAAGGTCTTCGCGCGAGCCGGGAACGCGGTTTGGCAGGCGGCGGCAACGGTCCAGGCAATCCGCCTGGCCAGCCGGATCGAGGATGCGACGTCGTTCGATGATCTGATCGAGGCCGGGCGGGCGGCGGCCGCGCGGCTCGAGACTCTGGGGGCGCTCGAACAAGCGGCGACTGCGCATCTGGTTGTGGGCGGCCTCCTGGCGCAGTCGGGACGGACGGACGAGGCGCGAGCGAGCTACGGAGCGGCCACCGCTCTTGGGGAGCAGCTCGGAGCCGACGAGGTGCTTCGCCTGGCCTACGCCGCTCGCGGGACGCTCGACCAGACGACGGCGCCCGAGGTCGCACTCGGGTGGCTCATGCGCGCGGCCGAGCACCTCGAGCGTCTCCGGGAACGGGCTCGCGCCGACGATCTCAAGATGTCGGTGATGGGAGACGGGGGTGACCTGTACGATCGGATCGCGGGCCTGCTGATCCGAGCCGACAGCAGCGATCGGGCGCGGGAGGCCTTCGAGTGGCTGGAACGGGGCAAGTCGCGCGGGCTCCTGGAGGAGGCGCTGGCAGCCTCCGAGCCCGCCTCGTTCCGACGTGCGCCGGGTGTGCGGCGGGCGCGCGAGCGAGTCAAGGAGGTCCGCGCGCGCCTGAACTCCGCCTACACCGAGCGCTACGCCGTTGACCGTGCTCCGGAGGCGCGCGAGGCGCCGGCCGGCTCCGGGGGCGTCGAGCGACTGGAGGCGGACCTGGCCCAGGCAACGCGAGATCTCCAAATGCTGGTCCGCGGGGATCGCGGCGCCGACCTGTCCGCCCTTCGCGGTGTCGAGCCAGTCCAGGTCGCCCTCCCCAACGGTGGGTGCCTCCTGGAGTACGCTCTGCTCGGCCAGGAACTGATCTGCTTCGTGGTCACTCGCGACTCGTTCGTCGTCGAACGCGGCCTGGGCACTCGACGACAGCTCGAGGAGGCTGCGCAATGGTTCTGGTTCCACATCCGGAAGGGCAGCTTCGGGGCCCACTTCGTGCGCGCGAACCAGCGCACGCTCGCGCCGGCGATGGATCGGGCGCTTCGGCACCTTGGCGACCTCCTGCTCGCGCCGCTGGCGGGGGTGCTCGATCGCACGGACCACGTTGTGGTCGTTCCTCACGGGCTGCTCCACACCTTGCCGTTCCATGCCCTGTCGATCGGGGGCACCCCCCTCCTCGAGCATTCGACGGTTTCTTACGCCCCGAGCGCGGCGGTGTTCGCGGCCGCCGAGTGCGGAGACCGCCCGCTCACCAGCCCGCTGGTACTCGCGCCCGACCTGCCTGACCTTCCCTGGGTCGGCGACGAGGCGGAGCGCGTTGCCGGGCTCTTTCCCGACGCCGTCCTGCTCACCGGACGCCGAGCGACGCTCAAGGCCCTTCGGCGGAACGCCCCATTCTGTGACGCGCTGCATCTGGCGACGCACGGGGTATTTCGAGCCGACAACCCGCGCTTCTCGGCGCTGGAGCTCGCCGACGGTTGGCTGAGCGTCGGCGAATTGGCCGAACTGAGCGGCGGTCGGTCGCTGGTTACCCTGTCGGCTTGCCATACCGGCATGAGCGGGATCGGCCCGGGCGACGAGCTTCTCGGGCTTACCCGAGCGGTGCTGGGCGCCGGTAGCAGGGCCCTCGTGGCGAGTCTGTGGGCAGCCAACGACGATACGACTGCGACCCTGATGGCTCGCTTTTACGCCGGCCTTCGGCAGGGCCAGACCCGAGCGGCGAGCCTCCGCCAGGCCTCCCTTGACGTTCGGGCATCCGAACCCCATCCCTACTTCTGGGCACCATTCATCCTCGTCGGCGCTCCGTAAG
>JACCZL010000906.1 GCA_013695975.1 Chloroflexota bacterium | reverse complement strand
CGTGAACCGAGGGCGGTTCACGAACCGCCCCTACGCGGATGGAAGGAGTTTCGACGATGCCCAGTCTGCTCGGCCTGGCCTTGCCGCTGCAACAGTTCCGTCCCTGGACGCCGGAGCAGCTTGAGCTTGCGGCCGAGCTCATGCCGTGCGCCTACGTCGTGCCGCTCTGGGGCGATCAGCAGCCACCTGAGGTCCGCGCCGACCAGGTGGCGGCCGTGCTGGCCCTGGCGGCGCGAACCGGCGCGCGGCTCTTGCTGCGGGCCTGCGAGCGGGACCTGTCGCTCTGGGCGCCGAACGACTGGGCCGGCGAGTGCGCGCGACGGGCGGGGTTCTTCACGGCCCCGGTCGAGATGATTCCGGGCAACGAGCTGAACTCCCCACTGGCGAGCGGCTCGCTCGCCTGGGCGATTGGCGCGGGCCCGAGCTGGCTGCTCCGCTTCTCCCGTCGATATCGGCGGCTGCGGCGCGGCGAGCGGCTCCACGTGCCGGCTCCGGCCCCGGGCGCGGGCGGGCGGGAGGCGATCGCCGTCTGGAAGGCTTGTGCGCGCGTGGGGGTGGGAAAGCGCTTCGACGTGGTCGACGTCCACGCCTACTCCGACGAGCAGGTGCGGGCGCTACCCCGAGCGGCCCACGAGGCGCTCGGCCTGCCGGTCGATCTGACCGCGTGGAATCGAGCCGATCCGGACCTCGTTGCCGCCGAGGTGCGGGCCAACTCCTGGCTCTGGAGCGCCTGCTACGCCCCGCCCGTCGGCGAGGCGTCGATCGAGCCGGCCGTCCTGCTCGCGTTCGACGCGGCGGCGGGGGCGTGATGGGCGCCTATCACGTCAGCCTGGGTGGGCAAGGCTACCTGCTCGACCTCCGTGCCTATCGCCGTCGAGTCCACGCCCCGTTCGCTCCAAAGACGTCGCAGGGCGATCGAGGCTACGGCGACCTGGTCCACGACGGCGCCTATCAGGTCTCGGATTGGCAGGGCGGCGAGGGCTTTGCCCAGGTCGACCCATCCCATCCGGAGCGCTGGCGGGCGGGGACCGGCGTCGACGTCTACACCGCGCCGGGCTCGCTGCGGCTCGGGCCGGAGCTGGTCTCCACGAGCACCGCCACGACGTTCGACGAGCTGACCGTCGCCCTGGTGTACGGCGGCAACCTCTACGTCGGGACCGGCCACGGCCGGGTCTATCGGTGGGACGGCGCCACCTGGGCGCTGTCGATTGACCTGGCCAAGGCTGGCGGGGTGCGGAGTATGGCGGTCTATCGCGGCAAGCTCTACGTCGGCAACGGGACCGACGGGGCGGTGGCCAGCTTCGACGGGACGACCTGGACCGCGGCGGCGTTCACGGCCGCGGGCGCGACCGGCGTGCGGGCGATGGCGACGTTTTACCGCCAGACATCGCAGTACCTCTACGTCGCCTGCTCGGGGGCGAGCAACGGGTTCGTCCACTGGTGGGACGGCGGGACCCTGGCGGCGAAGGCCTACGACTTCGAGGAGCCACGCCCTGAAGTCGCTCTGGTGCTGGGAAATCGTCTGTACTTCTTCGTCGGCGACCCGCTGGGCCGACGGGGGGCGGTCTACTCGGTGGACGATTCGGGCTCAGGCGGCGTCTACCGAGCCCACGTCGCGCTCTCGGAAGGCTACCCGACCTGTGGGGCCGTCTGGGACGGGACGATCTATCTCGGGGTGGGCCTCGAGGGCGGCATCGTCACCTGGGGCGGGGCCCGGCTGGCGCTGGTGCGGCAGCTCGGCACGGCGGCTGCGCCCTACGGCGGCGAACTGCGGGGAATGGCCGTCTGGGGCGGAGCGCTCTGGATCTCGATCGCCGACGGCGCGGGCGCGGTCGGGCTGCTGCGCTACGACGGCACAGGCTGGACGCGCCCGGCGACCGGCCTGCTCGGGACCGAGCCGCGCGGGCTGGCCGTGTACAACGGCCAACTCTGCGTCCTGACCCGGAAGACCGGCGCGGCGGCGATGCATCGGACGAACGGGACCGTTCGGGCGACCGGGCAGGTCGAGACGGGCCTCTTCGACGCTCGCCTCCCGAGCGTCAACAAGGTCCTGCGCTCGGTCATCCTGGCCCACGCGCCGCTGGGGGCGGGCCAGGGCGTCGGGGTGGAGTATCGGCTGGAGGGGGTGGGCGCCTGGACCCTGCTGGGGACGTCGGCGACGGTCGGCGCGACGACCGCGACGTTCGCCTTTCCCGGCGTCGTGACCTGTCGGCAGGTCGCGTTCCGCCTCCTGCTGAGCGGGCCGGCCGGCGGGGCCAGCTCGCCCGAAGTGTACGACTGGCTCCTCCGCTACGCCCTGGCGCCCGAGCTGAAGCGTGAGTGGGAGCTGTCGGTGCTCCTGGAAGGGACCGACGAGCTGCCGCTGACGCGACTCGACGGCACCCCCGAACGGCTGACCGGTCCCGAGCTCTCAGCCGCGCTCTGGACGCTCAAGGCCCAGCCCGGCCCGACGACGTTCGTGGACCTGGACGCGAGTAGCCGCGCGGTCTGGCTCACCGACCTGCGCGAAGAGGTAGCCGAGCTTTCGCAACGCTCCGGCTACCAGACGGTGGGCAAAGTGAAGCTGTTGGAAGCGTGAGATAAGGGAGGGATCATGGACGCACAGTACGGTGGTGTGGTGATGGTGCCGATGATTATCGGGCTGGTCGAGGTTGGCAAGCGGCTCGGGTTGGGAGCGGCCTACGCGGCGCCGCTGGCGGTCGGGTTGGGGTTGCTGATCAGCGTTGGCTACGGCGTGGCGGCCGGGCTGCCCGGCGGGAGCGCGCTGGCCGACGCGACGCTGCAGGGCCTGGCGCTCGGCCTCTCGGCGGCAGGGCTCTACTCCGGCGTCAAGGGCTGGCAGGAGGGGCCTTCCCCCGTGAGCGGCCCCACGCCGAGCCACGATACTGTTGGCGTGGATCGCGCCGACTGACTGGACGCGTCGACTCGCGCGCGCCGGGTCGATGATGTGTGGGCGCGAACGCCGTTCGCGCCTACGGGTGGTGGCAGCATCGCGTTCCCGCCACTGTGTCATGCATACCTTGGATTATACTCAAGGTAGGCATGACACAGTGGCGGCCGAGCCGGATCATAGCCGCCTCTTCGGGATCGCCTCGGGGCAGCAGGGCCACTTCACAGCGGGGCAGGCTCGGGTCTGTGGGTTCGGCTGGGACGACCTCTCGTATCATGTTCGGCGGGGCCGATTCATCCGCGTCCACCGTGGCGTCTACCGGTTCCGCGACTATCCCTCCGGCCCTCGCGAGGACGTCATGGCCGCCTGGCTGGCCGTCGGCAAGGACGTCGCGGTCGTCTCCCACGAGAGCGCGCTCGACCTCCTCGACCTGAGCGACGTCATCCCGAACGCGGTCGATCTGACGGTCCCGCGGTCGCGGCGCTACCTCGCCGCCCCACCCGGCGCGAGGCTCCACACCACGACCAGGCCGCCGCGGCCGGCCGACGTGACTGAACGTGAGGGCATCCGTCTCACCAGCGCCACGCGCACCATCCTGGACGCTGCCGAGTACGGGACGGCGGGCGAGCAGGTCGAAATGGCCGTGGTCCAGGCCAGCGAGCGTGGTCAGACCACCAGGGCCTTGCTGGAGGCCGGTGCCCGCGAGCGGAACCATTACGTGGCCGAGCTTGTTGCCGGGGCGCTCGAACTCGTGGGTCGGTCTACCCCTGGACTCTCACGCTGGGGCTAAGAACACGTTCACGAAGGTAGGTCACCCATTGGTCAGGTGTGGGGTGCGAGCCGTATCGTGGTGGGCACGCTCGGACGGGAGGACGGTCGATGCCTGGTCTTCGGAGTGCTCGCGTGCCCATCCTGACGCTCGAGACTCGCTCCAACCTGGAACATCGTACCCGCAGTCCGTCGACCCCAGCCGGTCTGGCCCGGCGGGCACGGATTGTGTTGCTGGCGGCCGACGGCGTCCCGCTCTGGCGGATCGGGACGCTGGTCGGGTGCGACCGCAACGTCGTGCGCGACTGGCTGGA
>JACCZL010000898.1 GCA_013695975.1 Chloroflexota bacterium | reverse complement strand
GGCTCACCGCGTGGCGGTGAGCCGGTCCGCCGTCCTCAGTCCACTATGATGCGCGCGCGAATGGCATCCCCAGCAGCTCGAGGAGCCTGCGCGCCTCCTGGTCGGTGCGGGCCGTCGTCACAACCGTAATCTGCATCCCCCGCACCTTGTCGATCTGGTCGTAATCAATCTCTGGGAACACGAGCTGCTCGGTCAGGCCCAGCGAGTAGTTGCCGCGTCCGTCGAACGACCGGGTCGGGACACCACGGAAGTCCCGCAGCCTCGGAAGGGCCGCGTTCAGCAGGCGATCCAGGAACTCGTACATCCGGTTCCCGCGCAGCGTTACCATCACGCCGACCGGCATTCCCTCGCGGAGCCGAAACTGGGCGATCGACTTCTTGGCGCGCTTGACGATCGGCTTCTGACCAGTGATCGCCGAGACGTCGCCCACCGCCGCCTCGAGCGCTTTGGCGTTGGTGGTCGCCTCGCCGATGCCAATGTTGACCACGACCTTCTCGAGTCGGGGCGCCTGCAGCGCGTTGCGGTAGCCAAACTCGCTCATCAAGGTCGGCCGGATCTCTTCACCATAGCGCGCCTTTAACCGCGGCGTGGCGGCCTGGCCCACCGATGGCGGCGCGCCCGCGCCGTTGTCTCGCCCCTGCTCTGCCATGCTTCGTCCCTCAGATCAGCTCGCCGCACTTCTTGCAGAAGCGCGCCTTGCTCCCATCGTCCAGTACGCGCGTCCCGACGCGCGTTGGCCGATTGCATTTGGTGCACACCACCGCGACGTTGGAGATGTTGAGCGGGGCCTCGACGTCGACGATCCCCGCCTGGCGGGCCGTGCTCCGCCCCGGCTTGATGTGTCGCTTCATAATGTTCACGTCGGCGACCACCACGCGGCGCTCGTCGGGTCGGACCTCACGGACCTTGCCGCGCTTGCCTTTGTCCTTCCCGACCAGCACCTCGACGGTGTCGTCCCGACGCAGTTTTAATGTTGCCATGGGCGGCTTCCTTCGCGGGCGTTCCCCTGTAGGGGCGGGGCAAGTTTCACCCTGCCCCTACAACGGAGCCCCATTTACAAGACCTCCGGCGCGAGCGAGATGATCTTCATGTAGTTCTTTTCGCGCAGCTCGCGGGCCACTGGGCCGAAGATGCGAGTCCCGCGCGGGTTGCTGGTGTCGCTCAGGATGACTGCCGCGTTGTCGTCGAAGCGGATATGCGAGCCATCGACGCGGCCATACTCCTTCGCCGTCCGGACCACGACGGCCTTGACGACCTCACCCTTCTTGACCGCGCCACCGGGCTGCGCCTGTTTGACGGAGGCCACGATCACATCGCCGACGTCGGCGTATTGCTTATTTCCGCCGGCGAGTACGCGGATGCACATGATCTCGCGCGCCCCGGTGTTGTCAGCCACTCGGAGTCGTGTCTGGGGGCGGATCATTGCGCCTCCTCCGCCACGTCCGGCTCCTCAGCCGCCGACGGCGCTGCCACGGCAATGGCCGGCTCTTCGGTGAGCACTTCCAGGCCCGGCCCGATCGTCTTGCGCACGATCTCGCGAACGACCCAGTGCTTGTCTTTGCTGATCGGCCGCGATTCGGCGATGATCACCTGGTCTCCGACCTGGCAAACGGCGGCCTCGTCGTGCGCCTTGAACTTTGTCGTCCGCCGAACGCCGCGGCCGTACAGGGTGTGGCGACGGCTCGCCTCGACGGCCACGACCACCGTCTTCAGCATCTTGTTGCTGACCACCCTCCCCAGCTTCGTGCGGCGCCGCGCTTCGTGGGCCCTCACCTCGGCCATGCTGCCTTACCTCCTCGCCCCGCTCAATTGGGGGCCGCTGGCGCCGCCGAGCACGCGCTGGCGGGTGCGGATGCGGGCGATGTCGCGCCGCACCTGTCGAATTCTCGACGTATTCGTGAGCTGGCGGGTGGCGAATTGGAAGCGCAGGTTGAACAGCTCCTCCTGAAGCTCGCCGAGGCGGCTCTCGAGCTGCTCGGCGCCCAGCTCGTGAACCTCAGACGCCTTCATGGGCCATGACCTCTTCCTTGAGGACAAACTTCGTCTGGACCGGCAGCTTGTGTCCGGCCAGCCGCAACGCCTCCTTGGCGAGATCGGCGCGGACACCAGCGACTTCGAACATCACCCGACCCGGGCGGACCACCGCGACCCAGTGATCGGGCGCGCCCTTGCCGCTGCCCATTCGAGTCTCGGCCGGTTTGGCGGTCACCGACTTGTCCGGGAATATTCGAATCCAGACCTTGCCTCCTCGCTTGAGGTGGTGGGTGATCGTCCGCCGGGCCGACTCGATCTGGCGGGCGGTGATCCAACCAGGCTCGAGAGCCTGGATGCCGAACTCGCCGAACGAGATCTCGTTGCCCCGCTGGGCAAGGCCGCGGCGGTGGCCGCGGTGTTGTTTCCTGAACTTGACGCGCTTTGGTTGGAGCATGGCTCACTCTGCCTCGCTTGGCTCCGCCAACGTGACCTCGGGGACCACGGCGCGGCCCGCGGCCGCGTCGTCGGCGGCTGGCCCGGCCTGGGCCGAGCTCTCGCTTGGGCCCGTCGTCGTCGCACCGGTAGCCCCTTCCGTCGGCGCCCCTGCCCCGACGGGCGGCGCTTCCTCAGCACCGGCCACGCCCACCGGCCGTCCGACCGGGACCGTCGCCGGGGGCGGCGCTGGGCGGCCCGCGCGCGCTCCCTGGAAGGCTTCCTCGCGGACCGGTCCGGCGACGTCGCCGCGATAGATCCAGACCTTCACGCCGATGATACCGTAGGTCGTGTGGGCCTCGGCCTGGCCAAAGTCGATGTCGGCGCGGAGGGTATGCAGGGGGACCCGACCTTCGCGCTCCCACTCACGCCGTGACATCTCGGAGCCGCCGAGTCGGCCGGCCACCTGGACCCGGATACCCTTGGCGCCGAAGCGCATCGAACGCGTGACCGCCTGCTTCATCGTCCGTCGGAAGGCGACCCGCCGTTCGAGCTGGTCGGCCACGTTGCGGGCCACCAGGTAGGCGTCGAGCTCCGGCTGCCGGATCTCCTGGATCGTGACGCGCACCCGCTTGCCGGTCAGGGTCTCCAGGTTGCGGCGCAGCTCCTCGACTTTGACGCCGCTCTTGCCGATGACGATCCCCGGCTTGGCCGCGTGGATGGTCACCGTCATCTGGTTCGCGGAGCGCTCGATGTCGACCCGCGAGACCCCGGCGTCCGACAGGCGGCGCAGGATCAGTTGCCGGACGTTCAGGTCCTCGTGCAGAAACTTAGTGTAGTCGCGGTCGGCGTACCAGCGACCCTGCCACTCCTTGACGTGGCGGCCGCCGACGTTGACGCCGAGCCGAAACCCAATCGGGTGGACTTTCTGGCCCATTACGCCTCCTTCTCGCTCACCACGACCGTCACGTGGCTTGATCGCTTCAAGATCTGATTGACCCGCCCGCGCGCCCGCGGACGATAGCGCTTGAGGGTGCGCCCCTCATCGGCGCTGACCCGCACGACCACCAGGTCGTCCGGGTCGAGATTGAAGTTGTTCTCGGCGTTCGCCGAGGCCGACTTGAGCGCCTTCGAGACCGGCCCAGTCGCCTTCTGCGGCATGAAGCGCAGCATCGCCAGCGCCTCGTTCACCGGCTTGCCCTTAATCGTATCCAGGACCAGCCGCACCTTTTGCGGCGAGATCCTGATGTGTCTGGCGATCGCTCGCACTTCGACGCCCGCCATAGCTGCCTCCAGTGGGCAGTAGGCAGTGGGCAGCAGACGCTATGACTGCCTACTGCCTACTGCCTACTCGTTCATCTTGCTCCGCTCGACTTTTCGCCCCGAGCGGTGTGGCCGCGGAACGTTCGGGTGGGGGCGAACTCGCCGAGCTTATGACCGACCATGTTCTCGGTAACGTAGATCGGGACGTGCCGGCGCCCGTCGTGGACGCCGATGGTATGCCCCACCAGCTCCGGGAAGATCGACGAGTCTCGCGACCACGTCCTGATCAGCTCCTTGGCCCCGCGATCGTTCATCGCGGAGATTTTCTGGAACAGCTTCGGGTCGATGTAGGGACCCTTCTTGGTAGACCTGCTCATTACTTGCTCCCGCGCTTGCGGACGATAAACTTGTCGGTACTCTTGCGACGGCGGGTCTTCTTGCCCATCGCCGGCTTGCCCCACTTCGTCTGCGGCTGACCGCCGATCGGGGCCTTCCCCTCTCCGCCACCATGGGGATGATCCCGAGGGTTCATGACCGAGCCGCGTACCGTCGGACGGCGACCGAGCCAGCGGCTCCGGCCGGCCTTGCCCAGATTGAGCGTGCCCTGCTCGGCATTGCCGACCTGGCCGATCGTCGCCATGCAGGCGGTGAGCACCCGTCGGACCTCGCCGCTCGGCAGGCGGACCTGGCACCAGTCGGCCTCTTTGGCCATGAGCTGGGCCGAGCCGCCGGCCCCACGGACCATCTGGGCGCCCCGCCCTGGCTTCAGCTCGATATTGTGGATCACGGTGCCCGTCGGGATGTCCCGCAGCGACAGGGCGTTGCCCAGCGAAAGATCGGCCTCCGGTCCCGAGCTGACCTCCTGGCCGACCTTCAGGCCGGTCGGCGCCACGATGTAGCGCTTCTCGCCGTCGGCATACTGGAGCAGCGCGATCCTGGCGGTCCGATTCGGGTCGTACTCGATCGCGATGACCCGCGCCTGGACGCCGATCTTGTCGCGCTTCCAGTCGATGATCCGATACATGCGCTTGTGGCCGCCGCCGCGGTGACGGACGGTCATCCGGCCCGTGTTGTTGCGGCCGCCGCTCTTGCGCAACGGCTCGAGCAGGGACGGCTCGGGCTTCTTGCCCGGCGTCAGCTCCTCGAACGTCGAGACGCTCATCCCGCGGCGCCCGGGCGAGGTCGGTCGGTACACCTTCAGTGGCATCTCAGACTCCCTGGAAGAGCTCGATCCGCTCGCCGGCCTCGAGCGTGACGACGGCCTTTTTCCACGAGCGCGTCGTCCCGTAGTTGCGCCCCATGCGGCGCTGCTTGCCGGGCACGCGCATGACGTTGACGGCGGCCACGCGGACCTTGAAGACCTCCTCCACCGCCTGCTTGATCTCGATCTTGTTTACCGTCGAGGCCACCTCAAAGGTGTACTTGCCCTGTTCCGCAAGCATCGTATTCTTCTCGGTGATGATCGGTCGGACAAGCACCTGGTGGCCGCGCATTACGCCTCCTCGTCAGGCCGGGCGACCTGCTCCGCCGCATCCGCGACGGCGACGTCGGCCGGGGCCGGTGACGCGAGCGCGGTGTCGTCTGCCGCGACGTCCGCGCCCTCGGTCGGGCCCACGACTTCTTCCGAGCCGGTGTCGATACCTCGCGCCCCGCGTCGCGCGCCCGGCCCGGCCCCTTCGAGGACGAGGCGGGTGACCGCTTCAGCGGCGGGACGGGTCAAGACGACGTGGCGATAATTGAGGACGTCGAGCAAATTTAGCCCGCCAGGCGTGACCGCCCGGACACCCTCGAC
>JACCZL010000876.1 GCA_013695975.1 Chloroflexota bacterium | reverse complement strand
CCCCAGATGTGGCCGGCATCTCGGATCTCGACCCCATCGTCGTGGGCCCACAAGTAGACCGGCTTCGGCGCCTTGCCGCGCAGGACGAGCAAGTCGTAGCCGGCCTGCTTGAGGTTGTTGGCCCAGTGCCCGCCGCACTCGGCCTCGCCGAACACGCCGGTCAGCGGCGAGCGGGCGCAGACGCCGAAGCGGTTCGAGAGTGGGACCGCCGTACCGGTGAAAGGGCCAGTCCCGAAGATCAGGGTGTTCTCGGGCGAGAGCGGGTCGGCCGTGGCCGTCGCCGGCTCCTGTGCTAGCAGGTGGGCCCCCAATCCGGTCCCGCCGATCCAACGGTCGGCCAGCTCCCGGGTCAGCTCGCTGGTCCTGATCTCTCCGGAGGTCAGGTCGACCTCCAGGATGTTGCCCATGTAGCCCAGTGGCGGCATCGCAGTTCCTTCCCGCTGAGCGCCGCTCCGCGCGGTGGCTCGGCGCCGTCTAAGTCGCCCCGATTGTAGCGGACTCGCATTCGCCGACGATCGGATGCCCCATCGTATCCCCTCCCCGCCGGCGGGAGAGCCAGCATTCATCGCGGGCCGATCCCGTAAAGGGGATTGAGCCATCTGTAGTCGCTAATTGCGATCCATCCATCGGCCGAGTATACCGGTGGGTAGTCCAAAGGCTGCCGCGGGAACACTCGACAGGGTACAGTTGAGGGAGTCGGCGGCTACAACGCTGGCGCGGCACATGCACCTTCGAGGCGCGAGCGTCGCAGCTCGCATGCAGAGACGAGGACCGAGACGTGGCACACGGAGAAGAGGCGGATGCTCGGCGGCCGAATCCCGCCAACCTAATCAAGCGACCGCCGCCCGGAACGCGGCGGGACGGGGTGCGGCCACGGCCACCGGGCCCCGAGCAGGCGCGGCCCGGCGCAAGCGACAAGCGGGACGAGCCGGGCAGCAATCGGCCTGCCTGGTTGCGTCGGGTAAGCTGGCCCTGGGCACTGCTACTAATCTTCCTGGTCGTCAACTGGCTGGTCGCGCCGCTCCTGGCGCCAGATCAGCCGGATCGAGTCACAATCCCCTACACCACCTTCAAAGAGCAGGTCCAGGCCGGCAACATCGCCGAGATCACGACCCGCGGCGAGGCGGTCCAGGGGACGTTCAAGCAGCAGGTCACCTATCCGCCGAGTGGCGAGGGTCAGAAGACCTCAGTCCGCTTCGAGACTCGACTCCCGTCGTTCACCGACCCTGGCCTCGAGGCGCTGCTGGCGAGTCAAAGCGTGGTGATCAACGCGCGGCCTCCCGAGGAGGGGCGCTCGTGGCTCCTGACGCTGCTGCTCAGCTTCGGCCCCGGCATCCTGTTCTTCGCGCTCCTGATGTGGATGATGAGCCGCGCCCAGCGAAACCAGGCCGGTCTCTTCGGGATCGGTCGCAGCAAGGCCAAGCGGTACGCCGCGACAGAAGGGCAAGCGCCAATCACCTTTGCCGACGTCGCCGGCATCGAGGACGCCAAGGGCGAGCTAGTCGAGATCGTCGACTTCCTCAAGAACCCGGAGAAGTACCAGCGGCTGGGTGGGAGCATCCCCAAGGGCGTCTTGCTGGTCGGGCCGCCCGGCACGGGCAAAACCCTCCTGGCGCGGGCCGTGGCCGGCGAGGCCGGCGTGCCGTTCTTTTCACTCAGCGGCTCGGAGTTCATCGAGATGATCGTCGGCGTCGGCGCGGCTCGGGTGCGCGACCTTTTCTCGGAGGCGAAGAAGGAGCCGCCGGCCATCATCTTCGTCGACGAGCTCGACGCCATCGGCCGTCGGCGGGGCGGTATGGGCAACCTCGGAGGGCACGAGGAGCGCGAGCAGACGCTCAATCAGCTCCTGGTCGAGATGGACGGCTTCGACGCCCGCCAGGCGGTCATCGTCCTGGCGGCCACCAACCGGCCGGATGTCCTCGACCCGGCCTTGCTCCGACCCGGGCGGTTCGATCGCCGCGTGGTCGTCCAGCGGCCCGACCGAATCGGCCGTGAGGCGATTCTGAAGGTCCACACCCGCGGCGTCCCCCTGGGACCTGACGTCGACCTGGCCGAGATCGCGGCTGCGACGCCGGGGCTGGTCGGCGCCGACCTCCGCAACCTGGTCAACGAAGCCGCCCTCCTGGCCGCTCGGCGCGAGCGCACCGCGGTGGCCAAGGACGATTTCTTCGACGCGATGGAGAAGATCATCCTCGGGGCCGAGCGTCAGCTCGTCATGAGTCCGGAGGACCGCCGCCGCGTCGCCTACCACGAGTCCGGCCATGCCCTGGTCGGCCTCTTGATACCGGAGGCCGATCCCGTCCACAAGGTCACGATCGTCCCACGCGGCCAGGCCCTTGGCGTCACCTATCAGACCCCGTCTGACGACGTCCACAACTACACCGAGCCGTATCTGCGGGCGCGGATTACCGGGGCGCTCGGCGGTCGGGTCGCCGAGGAGCTAGTCTTTGACGTCCTCTCGACGGGCGCCGAGAACGACCTCCAGCAAGCAACCAACCTGGCTCGTCAGATGGTCATGCGCTGGGGGATGAGCGAGCGGGTCGGCCTGGTTTCGATCGCCGCGCCCGAGGGGAGCGAGTTTCTGGGGCCCGAGCTCAACATGGGGCGCGCCCACAGCGAGTCGCTCGCCACGCTCGTCGATCAGGAAATTCGCCGTATCATCGAAGAATGCCACGAAAGGGCGCGGGCGCTCCTGCGTGCGGAGCGGGCACGACTCGAGTCGCTCGCCGAGGCCCTACTCCGCGAGGAGTCACTCGACGAACGGGAGATCTTCACCGCCACCGGCCTCGAGCCGCGCGGTGGTAACGGGAAGGTGGACGCCGTCCCCTCGGCCGGCGCGGGCGTACCGGCCTTGACGGCGACCGAGGTAGAAAACACGCCGTAAAAACCGCGCAAAACTCCCGCTTCGGGAACCCCTGAGTGCCACGTTTCGTCTCGTAGCATGGTAGGATGTCGCTGCGTCGACGATCACTGAATGCTGGTGTGTCGCGCGGCCAGGGGGCACGACGGCGTTGCGCTTACGGGCACGTCTTCCGAGGTCCAGCCCTGACGCCCACAGGTGGTGGGTCTTGCGCCCACTGCCGCTCGGCTATGCGCTCCTCGCTCTCGCCGTCGGTGCCCTCGTCCTTCTCGGTCCGCTCGGCGCAGCGGCCCAGACCGCCGACCTGCCAGTAGGCAGCACCGCGCGAGTGGTGGACACCGGCGGTGAGGGGCTCAATCTCCGAAGCGCGCCGAGTCGGACCGGCGTCGTGGTCGCCCGCCTCCCGGAAGGGACTATCCTCGACGTCACCGGCCCTGAGCAGGCCGGCGACGGCATGCGCTGGATACCGGTCCGCGAGCCCGAAGGCAAGACGGGCTGGGTCGCCGCCCAGTTCTTGGC
>JACCZL010000864.1 GCA_013695975.1 Chloroflexota bacterium | reverse complement strand
GTCGAGGTTGGTGACGCCGGCCAGCATGCGGACGTGGGTGTTGTCCGGGAAGCGCTCGACGATCCGGTCCCAGTGGTCTTTGATGAAGGCCCAGGCCAGCTCCTCGCCCTCGAGGTTCCCGAGCATCGAGCCGATCAGGTAGGGGGCGTTCTGGGTGCGGACCTCATCCGTCAGGGTCCTGTCCAGGGTGCGCTGGAGGAGGGCGCGGTCGCGGAAGGCGGCCAGGGCGAAGAGGTAGCGCTGCTCCTCCTGGGGGGTCGGGGCCTGCCGGTGGCGCTCCACGAAGAGGTCGTACTCGGTGGGGCCGCCGGCGTCGGCGACGATCGCGATCACGGCCGGGACGACGTTCGGGTCGACGGCCGCGCGGTCCTCGAGGAAGGCGGCGTGGAGCTCGGCGGCCCTGGCGCGCGTCGCGGGATCCTCGCCGAGGATCCCGAGGGCGTTGATCAACGTGCCGCGGAGCTGGGCGATCAGCTCGCTCTCGCCCTGGCGCGACTCCCAGCCCAGGCGCTCGACGGCCGGGCCGACCAGCCGCCGGACGAAGGCGTGCAGCTTCGGGCGGTCATCTGGCGCGAGCATCCCGTGGAGGTAGCCGAAGCCGCCGAGCAGGGCGACCCAGACGTTGCGGTCGGTCTCGTCGCCGAACAGCTTCGCCAGACGGACGAACTCGCCGACCGGCGTCAAACCGGCGACGACCGAGGCCCAGGTGTCGCCGAGCAGGTTGAAGCGCTCGACGGCGTTCAGGTTCTCCTGGACGTTCGCCGTGAGCGTGCGGAGCAGCTCCGGCGCGTAGCGGACGCGGTAGAAGCCGTGGCCGCTCTCGTTGGCGACGACCCAGTCGACCCCGTCGGGCAGGTCGACCTGGCCGGAACCCTCGCCGAGGAGGACTTTGCGCGTGTCGGTTCCGCCGCCGGTGCCGAGACGGAGCATAACGGGAACCTGCCACCGAACGTCGGCGCCCTCCTCGTCGGGCAGGTAACGGAAGCGCCGCTGGCTCAGCGCGAGGCGCTTGCCCTCGGCGTCCAGCTCGACCGACACGAGCGGGAAGCCGCCCTGGAAGATCCAGGAGTCCATGATCTTGCGAGTCGGCTCGCCGGTCGCCTCCTCGATCGCGTCCCAGAGGTCGGTCGTCTCGGTGTTGCCGAGGCGGTGGGCCTGGAGGTAGGCCCGAATCCCGCGCTGGAACTCGCGACCGCCGAGGTACTGCTCGAGCATCCGCAGGACGGCGGCGCCCTTCTCGTAGGTCAGGATGTCGAACATGCTCTCGGCCTCTTCGGGGCGGCCGACCGAGACCTCGATCGGGCGGGTGCTCGCCAGGGCGTCGGTCGCCATCGCCGCGCCGCGGCCGAGGCTAAAACTGACCCAGCGCTGCCAATCCGGCTTAAAGGCGTCGACGGCCAGCATCTCCATGAAGGTCGCGAACGCCTCGTTGAGCCAGATGCCGTTCCACCAGCGCATCGTGACCAGGTCGCCGAACCACATGTGGGCCAGCTCGTGGGCGACGACGTCGGCGACCCGTTCGAGGTCGCCCCGCGCGGCGGTCTGCGTGTCGACGAGGAGGGCCGTCTCGCGGAAGGTGATCGCCCCGAGATTCTCCATCGCGCCGGAGGCGAAGTCCGGCAGGGCGATCAGGTCGAGCTTGTCGCCGGGATAGGGGATGTCGTAGTAGTTGGCGAAGAAGCGGAGCGAGAAGGCCCCGACCTCGAGGGCAAAGTCAGCCAGACGGCCCTTGCCGGGCACGGCGATCACGCGGAGTGGCGTGCCGTCGACCATGACCGGCTCGGTTGCTTCCAGGCGGCCAACAATAAAGGCGACCAGGTAGGTCGACATCGAGATCGTGTCCCGAAAGGTCACCGCCCGCTTGCCATCCGGCCGGCGCGTCTCAGACACGACCCCGCCGTTCGAGACGGCCATCAGCTCCTCGTCCACGACGAGGGTGACGCCGAAGACGGCCTTGAAGTCCGGCTCGTCCCAGCAGGGGAAGGCGCGGCGGGCGTCGGTCGCCTCGAACTGGGTCGTGGCGATCACGTGCTCGACTCCGGCATCGTCGCGGTAAGTGCTGCGGTAGAAGCCGTGGAGCTTGTCGTTGAGGATCCCGCTGAAGGCCAGATGGAGCGTCCAGGGTCCAGGCTCGGCCGGCTGGGCCAGGGTGATTCGGGCTCGCTCGTCGGCCTCCTCGAGCGCGACCTCGCCGTCGATGCGGGCACCGTCATCGCTCGTCAGGTACGCCTCGCCGATCTCGAGGTCGACGGCGTTGAGGACGATCTCGCGGACCGTCTCGAGGATCCGCACGGCGACGCGCTCCTCGCCGGCGAACGTAAAGGCGACGAGGTCAGGAGTGAGGGTCAGCTCGTAGCGCTCGGGGACGACGGTCCGCGGCAGGCGGTAGCTCCGCTCGTCGGCCGGCGCCGCGAGGGTCGTGGTCAGATCGGGCACGCGGGTTCTCCTGCTTTGCCCCATCGATGGCGGGGCGTCTGCCGCAAGTATAGAAGCCGTCACTCCCATCCGGCCGTCCCGAAGGGCGGCCCACCGTCGTTTTGGACTCTAGAGGGGTGACGCGACATGCCGCGACACAACGTCTCGGGCTGGCATCTGGTCTCGCTGGGGTTCCTACTCGGCGGCTGGTACACGGCGACGACGCTCTGGCGGGCAGGTGAGCCTGGCCTGACG
>JACCZL010000820.1 GCA_013695975.1 Chloroflexota bacterium | reverse complement strand
CCGGCTACTCCTCGCTGGCGTACCTCAAGCGCTTCCCGATCAACATCCTCAAGATCGATCGTTCGTTTGGCGCCGGGCTCGGGCGCGACCCGCACGACACGCGGTGGCTGGCCGACGAGCGGGCGGGGGGGGGCGGCCGAAGGCTACGCCCGGGCACTCCGCGCCCAGGGCCATGCCCTGCGCTTCCTGGGGATGTTCGAGACCGCGATCGTCCAGTACGAGGACGCCGAGGCTCGCTTCCGCGACCTGGGCCTGGAGCACGAGGCCGCCCGAACCCAGATCGGCCACGTCACGGGGCTGCGGTTGCTGGGACGGTACCGCGAGGCGGTCGAGCTGGCCCAGCAGACTCGCGCGTACTTCCGCGACCGCGGCGACGAGCTGCAGGCGGCCAAGCAAGCCAACAACCTGGGCACGATCTACCGTCCGATGGGCCGCCTGACGGCGGCGCTCACGGCCTACCGCGAGGCGCGGACGGTCTTCCGCCGGCTCGGCGAGCGCGCGGACCTGGGCGATGTCGAACTGAACATCGGCAACGTGCTGGTCGAGCTCGGGCGCTACGAGCAGGCGATCAAGCAGTTGCGACAAGCCGAGCGGCTCTACCGCTCACTGGATCTCGATACGCGGGTGGCCCTGGCGCTCCTGAACATCGGGGTCCTCTCGCACAAGCGCGGTGACTATGGTCGAGCGCTCGAGGCCCTGACCGAGTCGCGGCGGACCTATGAGGCGCGCGGTGTCGAGCAGGGCGTGACGACGGTCGACCGTCACCTCCTGCTGACCTACACCGCGCTCAACTTGCGCGAGGAGTCGCAGGCGGCCGCTGACCGCGCGATCGGCGGCCTGCGCGCGCTCGAGATGCCCTTCGAGCTGGGTGAGGCGCTCCTCGCGGCCGGCGCCCTCGCCGAGGTGGTGGGCGAGCGGGATCTCGCTCGCGAGCGGACCGACGAAGCGCGACAGGTCTTCGTCCGCACCGGCAACCGCGTCTGGGAGGCGACGGCCCGCCTCCAGCAGGCCCGGCTCCTGGCCGCGGCCACGGATCCGGGCGAGCTGCGCCTGGCACTCCGCGAGTGTCAGGTGGCCACCAGGCGTCTCCATGCAGCCGGTGCCCTCGATCAGGCCGCCTTCGGGCGGCTGGTCGAGGGCAAGGTCCTGGGACGCCTCGACGCCGCCCAGGCGGCCCTGGCTTGCTTCCGCCAGGTCCTCGACGCGGCCACGGCGCTCGGGGCGGACCATCTGCTCTACCAGGTCCACGCGGCGATCGCCGAGCTGCTCGAGCCGACCGCGCCAGAATCGGCGGTCGCCAGCTATCGCCTGGCCATCGACCACCTCGAGGCGCTCCGTGCACGCGCCCTGGCCGACGACCTCAAGCTGTCGTTCCTCGCGGACAAGACGGACCTCTACGAGCGAATCGTTGGGCTGCTGATGCAGCGCGGCTCGGCCCTGGCGGTTGCCGAAGCGTTCGAGTTCGTCGAGCGGTCGAAGTCGCGCACGCTGCTCGAGGAGCTGTTGGCTGGCGATGGGCAGACCCGGCCGAACACCGACGGTTCACGGGTCGCCACGCTGGCGCGGCGCGTCCGCGACATCAGGACTCGTCTGAACAGCGCCTATCACGTCGCCTACGAGACCGACCAGACCCCGTCGTCAGCCACCGTCGGCCAATCTGGCCAGGCCGAGCTGGTCGCGCGGCTCGAGCAGGAGTTTGGACGTGCCACCCGCGAGCTCCAGCTCGCCGCGCGGGCCGAGCGCGTCGGTCCGCTTGCCGACGCCGGCCCCGCTGTGCCGACTGCCCCGGCCGGGACAGCCATCGTCGAGTTCTACGCCGTCGGCGAGACGCTGCTGGCGTTCGTCGTCGTCGGCGGCGAGCTTCGACTACGGCGCCTCGGCACGCTCGGCGACGTTCGGCGCCTGACCGATCGCCTGGGCTTTCAGCTCGGCAAGGCCGCTTTCGGCGCGGAGTACCTCCGCGCCAACCTCGAGACCGAACGGCGTGGGATCGACCGCTGCCTGCACGCTCTCTGGGAGGAGGTGGTCGCGCCGCTCGAAGCAGATCTCGTCGGGCTAGACCGCCTCGTCGTGGTGCCCCACGGGCCACTACACGGCCTGCCGTTCCACGCCTTCCATGACGGCGAGCGCTACCTGGCCGAGCGTTTCAGCGTGACCTATGCGCCGAGCGTCGGCGTCTACCAGCGCTGCCTGACCGTGGCCCGACCACTCGGTGGGCGGGCGCTGGTCGTCGGCGTCGACGACCCCGGACTGCCCTGGGTCCGCGAGGAGGTCGAGACGGTCGCGCGGGCCTGGCCCGAGGCGACCGTGCTGACCGGCCCACGCGCGACGATCAAAGCCCTTCGGCGGCAGGCCGGCACGATCGACGCGTTGCACCTCGCAACCCACGCGGTGTTCCGCGCCGACAACCCGACCTTCTCGTCGGTCAAGCTCGCCGATGCCTGGCTCACGGTCGCCGACCTGGCCGAGCTGGCGCGCGGGGCTCAGATGGTGACGCTCTCGGCCTGCGAGACCGGCCTCGGCGGGCTGACCGTCGGCGACGAAGTGCTCGGTCTGACGCGGGGCATCCTGGGAGCCGGCTGTCCGACGGTCGTCGCGAGCCTCTGGCCAGTCAGCGACGAGACGACGGCGCTGTTGATGGGCCGATTCTACCAGGAGCTGCAGAACGGAGCCGAACCGAGCACTGCGCTCCGTTCGGCGATGGTCGCGCTGCGCGCCCAGCACGACCATCCCTATTTTTGGGCGCCATTCGTGGTCATGGGAAGCGGGCAGACCGCCGACGAGCGAAGCGATGGGTAACGCGCCACGGGCACCACATGATGACCACGGCTGGGTCATCGCGCGCGACGCACTCTTGCAGTGGCACGCCAAACAACGAGCCCGAGTCGGGGGCAAAGGGAGAGGTATGGACACATCGAACAGGGACAGCATGGATCGCGCCACAGACGCGGGGACGTCGGGGCCGAGGCGGCTGGTGGCCAGGGTCGTCTACGACACCCGAGCCCAGCCGCTGCCGGCCGGCGTCCGCACCGTCCTGCAACGGGCTCGCCGCCTGCTCTTCGTCGCCGAGGACTCCGAAGTGATCCTCCAGGTTTCGCCCGCCGCGACGTCCGGCCAGATCCAGGTGATGGGTCAGGTGTTGGCAGCCGGCCTGCCGGTGCACGGCGCCACACTCCGAGCCGTAGGATCGGCGAGCGTCGCTCCACAGGCGACCGACCAGGAAGGGGCCTTCAGGCTGGCCGGCCTGCCGAGCGGCGACTACACGCTCGAGATCGAGACCGCCGAACACATCCTCGAGCTCCCGACCCTGGACTTCAGCGAACGTTGAGCGGGTCGCGGGCGCAACGTCATCATCCAGTACGTACTTATCAGGGGGATCTTTCCATGCAGCACACTGCGCTCAAGGCCGGACGCCGGGCGATGTCCTGGCAGCGAGGCTTGCTGGCTCTAGTCCTCAGCGAGGGGCTCCTGCTCCCATCGGCGACGCCGGCCGCCGCCGACGCACCCGGCGAGATCATCGTCCAGCCGGCTGCCGGCGTGACCATCGAGCAGGTCAATCTCAAGTACCGGAC
>JACCZL010000818.1 GCA_013695975.1 Chloroflexota bacterium | reverse complement strand
CCGCAACCGAGTCCGTCGGCGCGTTCGCGAGGCCGTTCGGCTGCAGCCGGGCCTCCGACCCGGCTACGACCTCGTCTTCGCCGCTCGGCCCCCGAGCGCCGAGGCCGAATGGGCGGCCCTCCGCGGGGCGACCGTGGAGCTGCTCCGACGGGCCCGCCTGCTGGATACCAGAAGGCAGTAGGCAGTGGGCAGTAACGCTACGTACCCACTGCCCACTGCCCACGGCCCACTGCCGACGCGTCTCGCGCTGGTGCTCATCCGCGCCTACCAGTACACGCTCTCGACCCTGCTGCCGCCGGCCTGTCGGTTCTGGCCCACCTGCTCGCGCTACGGGTACGAGGCCATCGCCCGCCACGGCGTCCGCCACGGGGGATGGATGACGCTCCGCCGCCTGGCTCGGTGCCACCCGTTCAACCCGGGCGGCTACGACCCGGTGTGCTGACCGACGCACCGCCCAGAAAGGCCAACGCTTGAACCCCTTCGACATCTTCCTCCCCATCTGGACCCCGCTCCTCTCGGCGATGGAGGCCGGCCTGCTCCAGCTCGCCATGTTGACCGGTAGCGGCGGCCTGGCGATCATCCTCTTTACGGTCATCCTCAAGCTCGCCCTGCTGCCGCTCAGCCTGGCCCAGACCAAGAGCATGAAGGCGATGCAGGCGATCCAGCCCGAGCTGGCCCAGCTCCGCAAGAAGCACGGCAAGGACCGCGAGCGGATGACCCAGGAGCAGATGCGCCTGTACAAGGAGCATGGCGTCAATCCAGTCGCCGGCTGCCTGCCGATGCTGCCGATGATGTTCGTCCTGATCGGCCTCTATCAGGCGCTGATCAACCTGGCCGAACGCGAGCCACAGTTCCAGGAAAGCTGGCTCTGGATCGAGAATCTCAGCAAGCCGGACATCCCCTTCACCGTCGGCGACATCCCGATCCCCGGGATCTTGCCGATCGTGATGCTGGTCACCCAGTTCGCCTACGGCAAGATGACGCCGACGATGGGAGCCTCGGACGACCCGCAGCAGCAGATGATGGCGCGCATGACGACCTACTTCATGCCGATCATGCTCTTTTTCTTTAGCTTCAATTTCCCAGCCGGCCTGGTGCTCTACTGGGTCGTCAGCAACATCTCTGAGATCGTGCGGATGGGCTTCACCGTGAGCTGGGCCCCCCTGCGACCGGCGTCCCTGCTGGGCGGCACGGACAACCTGAATGCCCTGACCAGCCGGTTCGGCCGGAATGGCGCCGCCAAGAGCCCGTCGGTCGACGCGAGCCCGCCGACCACCGACGGTGTCAACCCACCGCCCAGCCGCCCGCCGGGCGGGAGCCGCCGAAAGAAAGGGAAGCGTGGTGGAAAGCGTTGAGGGAACCGGCCAGAACGTCGAAGAGGCGCTCGAGAACGCCCTCGACGAGATCGGGCTAGAGCGCGACGAGGTCGAGGTAGCCGTCCTGTCGGAGGGCGCCGATGGTGGGGGCGCACGGGTCCTGGTGACGGCGCTCGCGTTGGATGACGATGACGACGCCGTCGTCGCCGTGTCGCCCGATGCCGCGGCCGCCGCCACGGTCGCAGAGGACATCCTCGTCGAGCTGCTCGACTACATGGACCTGCCAAGCGAGGTCGTGGTCGATCGGGCCGAGATGGACGAGGCCCTCCCGAGCGTCGAGGTCAGCATCCACGGCGAGTTTGGTGGGATTCTGATCGGCCGCCACGGCGAGACGTTGGGGGCGCTCCAGTTCCTGCTCGGGCTGCTGACGAGTCGTCGGGTGGGCCGCCGCGTCCGCGTGAGCGTCGACGTCGAGGGGTATCGCGAGCGTCGGGCCAAGCTCCTGCGCGACGTGGCCCTGCGCGCGGCCGACCGAGCCCAGCGCTACCGCCAGCCGATCTTCATGGACCCGATGCTGCCCAACGAGCGGCGGATCGTCCACCTGGCGCTCCAGGAGAACCCGAACGTCTCGACCCACAGCATCGGCGAAGGCGACAACCGCCGCGTCGTCGTCTCCCCACGCCAGGCCAGCCGCTTCGGCGGGTACCGGGTTGAGTAGCTATCAGATGACTGATGGCTCGTCGCGCTGAGATCGAGTACCTCGTCGTCGGGCACGTCTGTGTCGACCTCGTCGGGGAGGACCGACCAGGGCCTCGGCCCTACGTCCTCGGCGGCTCCGCGACCTACGCGGCGCTGACCGCGCGCAACCTGGGGCAGAGGGTCGGCGTCCTCACCAGCGCCGACTTCGAGCCGGCGATCGTCGACACCCTGGTCGGGCGCGACAACTTCCTGGTGGCGGCCAATGACCTGCGAGTCGTGCGGCTGCCAGCCGCCGAGACGACCTGCTTCGTCAACGTCTACGAGCCGGACGGCCGCCGCCAGCAGGTCCTCGCGCTGGCCGAGCCGCTCCGTGCCGAGCACGTCCCGACGGCCTGGCGCGGCGCGCGGGTCGTCCACCTGGCGCCGGTCGCGCGCGAGGTTCAGCTCGACCTGGTGTCGTCCTTCTCCAACGCCCTGCTCGGTGTGACGCCGCAGGGGTGGATGCGGGACTGGGACGGGTCGGGTCGGGTCCGCCCGGTCCTCTGGGATCGAGCGGCGGCCGACGTCGTGCTGGAGCGCGCCGACGTCCTGATCTTCAGCGAGGAAGACGTGCCCGATCCGGCCGAGGTCGGACGCTACGCCGAGCGGGCGCGGCTGCTGGTCATCACCGAGCACCGCGAGGGCGCCGTCGTGTACGAGCGCGGCAAGCCGCCCTGGCGCTCGCCGGCCTTTCGACCGGCTCGGGTGGCCGACCCGACCGGAGCCGGCGACACGTTCGCGGCCGGCTTCCTGACCCACTACCATCGGACCGGCGACCCGCGCGCCAGCGCCGACTACGCCAACTGTGTCGCGTCATTCGTCGTCGAGCGGCGAGCCTGGCACGGTCTCCCGACCCCCGACCAGGTCGAGGAACGCCTCAATCGCGGAGCCAGGAGCCAGCAGCCCGGAGCCAGGAGCTGATGGGCGATTCCACGTCTCTGGCTGCTGGCTCCTACGTGATCGCCGTGGCCAACCAGAAAGGCGGAGTGGGTAAGACGACGACCGCGGTGAGCCTTGGCGCCGAGCTGGCCGACCGCGCGCGGGTGCTCATCGTCGACCTGGACCCGCAGGCGAACGCGACCAGCTCGCTCGGGATCGACCCGCGCACACCGCGGCGATCCACCTACGACCTGCTCCTGGGGGACGCATCGCTCGAGGACGTCGTCGTCTCGAGCGGCCTGCTCAACCTGGACCTGGCGCCCGCCAGTCGGGCGCTGTCGGGGGCGCAGGTCGAGCTGGTCGAGCTGCCCGACCGAGATCATCGGCTGGCGCGCGCGCTCGGGTCGCCGCGGGAGCGGAGCCCACGGGTCGGAGGCTCGCCCCCGTCGGACCCGGGAGGTTCGACCCCCAACGCCGCCTATGACGTGATCTTGATCGATACTCCCCCCTCGCTCGGGGTCCTAACGCTCAACGCCCTGGCCGCCGCGGACGGCGTGGTGGTGCCGGTCCAGTGCGAATACCTGGCTCTGGAGGGGCTGGGCCAGCTCGTCGAGACGCTCGAGCTGGTGCGCGGTAGCCTGAACCCACGGCTGGCCTTGCTCGGCATCCTCCTGACGATGCACGATCCACGGACGAACCTGAGCAACCAGGTCGCCGACGAGGTCCGTCGGCACTTTCCGGCCGCCACGCTCGGGGCGACTATCCCGCGGTCGGTGCGGCTGAGCGAGGCGCCGAGCCACGGCCGCCCGATCCGACTCTACGACCCCTCCTCGCGCGGCGCCGAGGCCTACGCGGCCTGCGCGCGGGAGCTGACGGAGCGGCTGAACAGGATTGGAGACCGAGACGTGGGGGTTGGTGCATGAGCAAGCGGGGGCTGGGG
>JACCZL010000740.1 GCA_013695975.1 Chloroflexota bacterium | reverse complement strand
GTGCCGCCTCGAGATGGCGAGGCGTCTCGGGGCCACGGGCGTTCGGCGAATCACCCCGCCGCCGCCGTCGTCGTCGGCTTCCGCGCTCGGCGCTCGGAGGTCCTCCGCTGGCCGTCCCGCGGGTGCTGACCGCGGTGGCGCTCAGCGGCGGGCTGTCCCCCGCGGGCTCAAGCCGGGCGTTGCGGAATGATGGGACCGGGCGGGGTGGGCCTCGGCGACGGCCCGTGGCGGCGGGTCTCGGGGGTTCGCCGTCGGTCGAGCGGGCGTTCAGGAGGCGCCCGATCAGGCGCGGGCCTGGGACCAGCATGCCGTTGGCGCGGACGTAGCGGATGATCCGGTCGAAGTAGCTGCCGCGGAGCGTCGAGGCGTCGCCGACGATGATCAGGAGACGCCGAGCCCGCGACAGGGCCACGTTGATCCGCTGCACCAGGCGCAAAAAGCCAATGTCCCGGCGGCGGTTACTGCGGACGAGCGAGACGATGACGATGTCCTTCTCGCGGCCCTCGAACGCGTCCACCGTGTCGATCTCGAGGCGCGCGCCCGAAGGCGTCTGCGTGCTGAAGGGGTTGGCCGCGCGCTGACGTCCCGCCCCGGTGTCCGATCCACCGTTGCCGGCCTGCCGCAGGAGGCGGCGGAGCAGGGCGGTCTGCTCGGCGTACGCGGCGATGACGCCGACGTCGAGGTCGGGTGGCGCGGTGGCGATGACGTGGCGTGCGATCGTCGCGACGAGCCGCGCCTCAGGGACGTTCATCAGCGACGCCCCGCGGCCGCGCGCCTCGCGGAGACCGTGGAGCCCGCGCGTGTCGACCCAGGTGACCGGCGCGGCGAAGATCGGAACGTGGGCCACTCGCCGTGGGGCGCGGGAGCCCGAGCGGAGTCGCCCGTCGTAGAACACTTCGGAGATCAAGCCGGCGATCACCGGATGCATCCGGTTCTGCTCGTCAAGGAAGACTGTCGCCGCCTCCGGAAAGCGATGCTCGCGCAGCCAGGTGAAGAGGCTCTTGCCGATCGCCGAGTCGCGGGCGACGACCGGCTCGAGCCGTAGCTGCTCCTCGGCCTCGGAGAGCACCGGCTGAAGCTGGAGGTGGTCGCCGACGAGGATGAAGCGCCGACCCCGCACGAGCGGGATCAGCGAATCCAGCAGCGAGGCACGGTTGGCTTCGTCGAGGATCGCGTAGTCGTAGGTGCGGGCGCCGGCCTCGGTCTGGAGGGCGAGGGCGTCGACGGTCGTGAAGACGACGTTGTAGGCCCCGAGGTCCTCGCCGGGCGGGACGAAGTGGGCACGCGCGTCCGGGTGGACGCGATCGAACAGCCCGACCCGTGCGATCTGGAGATTGGTCACCGCATCGAGGTAGGGGAGGGTCTTGAGCAGGAGGTTGTCGACGCCGTGGTTGGAGTGCGAGCAGACCAGAATCGTGGCGTTCGAGTCGCGCAGGACGAGCTGGCCGATCACCTCGGCCAGGGTCGTCGACTTGCCGGTCCCCGGCGGCCCCTGGATCATCAGGGCCTGGCCCCCCTCCAGGCCGAGCGCCAGCGAGACAGCCCGCACCTGGCTGCGGTTGCGGACGATCAGGCGATTGACGAACGACGGTGGGTTACGCCTGACCGGCGGTGGCAGCGAGGCCGGCGACGCGACCAGGCGAACGGCGTCGCGGAGCCCACCGGTTGGGCTGTCCAGCTCCTCGAGGATCGCCCGCTTCTGGGCGAAGATCTGGGTCTGCGGGCGCGGACGGACGATCCCCGTCGAGGGCGGGTCCGCCCCGCGGACGTCGACGTCGAGGATCCCTTCGGCCGGGTCCGAGCGGACCAGCCGGGCTGAGGCGATCGCTCGCCCACGGCTGTCGAGGAGGTCGACCCATTCGCCCTCGTCAAAGGCCGCGCAGGCCGCGGGGTCCACGCCGGACAGGCGGTAGGGATCGGATTCGTTCGGTCCGCCGATCCGCGGGGTGGCCGTGGCGTAGCTGGTGGCCAGGCGCTCGGATCGAGTGGCGTCGTCTTTGGCCTCGGCCTCGAGGGCCTCGCGCAAGGGCGCCACGAAGCCGGTCCAGCGTCGGCCAACGAGCCGCTCGAAGGCGCTCTCCAGGTAGGTGCCGCGGTGGACGCCGTTCTCCTGATCGCTGGGCGGCAGCTCGACGCGCTCAGGCCGCAGCTCCATGCCGACCGCCGTACGCAGGCGGCGCGGGTCGCGCTCCTCGTCGGTCGTCGGACGGGCCTTTTCCACGGCGAGGGCCCCGTTGTCAAACCGACATTCGAGGTCCAGCCCAATCGCTGGTATCCAGAGCGAGAGCCCCTCGCCGGCCGCCCAGCGCTCGGGCGTGGTCCAGAGGAGGAGCTCGTCCGCGCCGGCGTGCTCGCGGAGGCGGCGGAAGCGGACCTCGATCGGTCCGGTCGCGAGCCCTGGCAGGTCGTTCGTGTCGCCGTAGATCTTCAGCCAGGCAGTCAGCGTGGTCCGGACCGGTGGCGCCAGGTGCAAACGGAGCGACGGAAGGGTCCGCTGCTGCCAGCGCGAGTTTCGGAACGGCGGCCGCCGGCGTCCACGGCGGATGAATGGCATGCGCTTCCTTGCTTCCCTGTTTGGATTCCGCTCAGCATCGTGGCTGAGCGTAGCGCCCGAGCGATCTGGATAATGCGGCTGACATGCGCGGGTCACGGAGGTCCCACGCGCGGAAGCCGGCCTTCGCTAGTGCATCCTGGCTACTGGGATCGTGCGCCCCGTCATGAGACACAACGCTCGCCCGGGTCGGGAGGCGCCACCTGAGCCCGCACTCCCCGTCGGTCGCTCAGCCGCGAGACTCCCGGTCTCTCCGGCGCGCGGCACATCCGCGCCGCTTCCGTTACTAGAATATACGCCGCCAGCGGGGTCTTCGGCAAGGCAGGGCCGAACCGAGGAACCAGATCAGCGCGACCGCCACGAGCAACAGCGGCCCGAGGATCCCGACCAAAACCTCGATCAACGCGGGCATAGCGGCTCCACTACCCACCCCTCAATACCGGTACCTCGTCCGGTGGATCAGGATACTCTGGAGGATGCCGAAGGCGAGGAAGCACGTCAACATGGCGCTGCCGCCGAAGCTGACCAGGGGTAGCGGGACACCGGTCACTGGCAGGAGGGTCAGGTTGGCGCCCAGATTGACCACCGATTGGAAGAACAGCATGCAGGCGATGCCGAAGGCCACCAGGCGGCCGAAGTCCTCGGGGGCCTTGTCGGCGACCCGCACGACGCGAAACAGCAGGAGGACGAACAGGGCAAAGAGGACCATCGCGCCGATGAAGCCGGTCTCCTCGGCCAGGACCGAGAAGATGAAGTCGCTCTGGCTGACGCGCAGATAGGCGAGCTGGGTCTGGCTCCCCTCGAGCCAGCCGCGCCCGAACATCCCGCCCGAACCGATGCTGATCCGCGCCTGGATGATGTTGTAACCCTCGCCAAACGGGTCGGCCTCCGGGTTGATCAGCGTGGTGACGAACGTGGCGACGCGCGCTCGCTGGTACTCGCGCAAGATCAGCCAGCCGCCGGGCGCGGCCAGAACCGCCGCCAGGGTCATCAAACCCAGGTGCAGAGGCCGGGCGCCGGCCATCACCAGCATGCCGAACCAGATGCAGACAAAGGACAGCGATGTCCCCAGGTCCGGCTGGAGGAATACCAGCCCGAGAGGGGGGAGCAGGACCAGTATCGAGCCGATCGCCCGGCGGAATGACAGCGGTCCCTCGCGATCGGTGAAGAAGCGCCCCAGGGCGAGCACCATCGCGAGCTTGGCCATCTCCGACGGCTGGAGGTCGACCGGGCCGAGCCGAATCCAGCGCCGCACGCCGAGCTCGGCCTCGCGGTGGCCGACCACCAGGACCACCGCCAGCAGCACCAGCGACAACCCGTAGGCCCAATAGGCCAGCGTGCGGTACCCCCGCCAGTGGATCGCCGCTGCCGCGATCATCGCCGCGACGCCAACAACCACGTACAGCGCCTGGCGCAGCCCCATGCTCGTGTACAGCGCGAAGGGCTCGCATGGGAACGGGCATGTCGCACTGTGAACCATCAGCACCCCATACACCGCCAGGCCGGCGATCGTCAGGAGCAAGAGGTAATCGAGCCGACGCCAGACCTGGACCCTCATCGACGTCGCTCCTGGCTCCTGGCTCCTGAGTCCTGGTTCTCGACTCGAAGCCGCTGGGCCACGCGCTGCCCCGGTCGGACGAGCAACCCGGAACTTGGAACCCGGAATCCGGTCATTCGACCTCGAGCTGGCGCCAGCCGGAGAGGGCGCGGAGGAGGCGCTGCGCCAGGCTGAAGACGATCGGCGACAGGGCGGCGTTGATCAGCACGGTCGGCACCAGGGTGCTGATCAAACGGCTGAAGCTCGGCATCTCCCAGCCGAGGCCCTGGAGCACGAGCACCGTCGCCCCATGATAGGCGACGGTGGTCAGGACGGCGCGCGACAGGAGGCCCAATGTTCCGGGATAGTGCGTGGCCCCGCCGAGCGCGCCGAGGGCGCCGAGCAGCCCAAGAATCGCCGTGTAGAGGCCGAACGGTGTCCCGCTCACCAGGTCCAGCGCCAGGCCGCCGAGCAGACCGGCCAGGGCGCCCTCCTCGATCCCGCGGAGCACGCCCCATGCGACCACCAGCACGAGTACGACGTTCGGTCGCCCACCGCCGAGCTCGAGTCGATGACCAACCGTCGCCTCGGCGAGCGCCCCGAGCGCCAGCAGCGCCACGTAGAGGAGAAACGGCACGCATCATCCCGCGGTGGCGAGTGGGTCGTCGTCGTGGTCGCCGTCACGACGACGACGCCCTACCGCCCCATGCAGCAATAACGCCTGGGAACCAGGTAGCGCGGTCATCGGGCTCCGTCTCGGACGAGGGGTGGGGCGACGAGGACGTAGAGGCGCTCGAGTCGTTTCATATCCGAGGCCGGCTCGATCAGCGCTTCCTGGAACACCTCGACGTCTTTGCGGCGCACCTGGACGATCTGGCCGACGACGAGCCCCTCGGGGACCAGGCCGCCAAGCTCCGAGGTGATGACCGTCTCGCCGGTCTTGAGGGTCTCGTCTTGTGGGATGTGCTGCATCAGCAGCCCGCCCTCGACCCGCCCTCGGATGATGCCGGTCACGCGGGAGTCGGAGCTCTGGATCCGGCCACTGATCGAGCTATTGGCGTCGGTGATCAGGAGCACCTTGGACGAGGTCGGACCGGCTCGCGCCACCCGCCCGACCACCCCGCGCCAGGTGATGAGGGTCATGCCGTCGTGGACCCCGTCTTCGGTCCCGCGATCAATGGTAATGGCCCGAACGTATGGCGAAGGGTCGCGAGCGATCAGGCGGGCCGGCAAGAGGTCGCCGGCCGCCGAGCGTTCCCGCAGCCCGAGCAGGTTCCGCAGGTCGCGGTTCTCGAGCTCGAGCTCCTGGAGGCGAACAACCTCGGCTTGCAGACGATCGACCTCTTCGCGGTACTGGTCGTTCTGGCGGGCGAGCTCGCCCAGCTTCTGGAGGACCGTCGCGAGGTCCTCGACCTGGTCGACCAGACCCGAGACGCCGAACTGGACCGGCTCGAGGAGCTGGGTCCCGATCGACTCGACCCGGCGGGCCGGCTCGCGGACGAAGACGAGCGCCGCGACGAGGCCCAGCACCAGCAGCACCGCCCATCGAGGCATCCGCCGACGCGAACGCGTGGCCGCGTGCATCACCCCATCACCGCCGCGGCGGCCTCCTGGTCTCGGTGTCGACGAGAACCTTGCGCAGGGTATTTACTTCGTTGAGTACCTTGCCGGTGCCGCGCACGACGCACCCGAGCGGGTCCTCGGCCGGCATGATCTTCATGCCGGTCCGCTCGGCCAGTCGGTCGACCAGTCCTGGCAGCAGCGAGCCGCCGCCGGCCAGGGTGATGCCGGAGACCATCAGGTCGGCCACCAGCTCCGGCGGCGTCTCCTCGATGGTGTCGGTGACCGTCTCGACGATGGCGTTGACTGAGCCCTCCATCGCCCGGTGGATCTCCTCATGGGGCAGCTCGACCTCGGCCGCCAGGCCGGAGACGAGGTTGCGCCCACGTACCATGACCGTTTGACCATTGGCGCCGATGCTCGCCGCGTTGATCTTGACCTCCTCGGCCATCCGCTCCCCGATCAACAGGTTGTAGCGCTGGCGCATGTGCGAGATGATGTCCTGATCCATCTCGTCGCCCGCGACGCGAACAGTGCGGCCGGTGACGATCCCGCCCAGCGAGATGACGGCGACCTCGGTGGTTCCGCCACCGATGTCGACGATCATGCAGCCGGCCGGTTCGGTGATCGGCAGTCCTGAGCCGATGGCCGCCGCCATCGCTTCCTCGATCAACCAGGCTTCGCGCGCGCCAGCGTTGATCGCGGCGTCGTGGACGGCCCGCCGCTCGACTTCGGTTACCCCTGACGGGATGCCGATCACCACCCGTGGGCGCGGAATGATAGCATACTGGGTGTGGACCTTCTCGATGAAATGGCGGAGCATCCGCTCGGTCACGTCGAAGTCCGAGATAACCCCATCCCTGAGCGGGCGGACCGCGACGATCTCGGCCGGGGTTCGCCCGACCATCCGCTTCGCCTCGGTACCTACCGCGAGCACTCGCTTGGTCTTCGGGTTGATCGCCACGACCGACGGCTCGTTGATGACGATCCCTTTGCCGCGGACCAGGACGAGCGTGTTCGCGGTCCCCAGGTCGATCCCGATGTCGCGCGAGAAGAGGCCGAACAGCGCGTTCAGTGGGTTCCGAGACATGGCCGGCTCAGCGTCGCCGGGCGTCGCGGTCGAAGCCCAGCCCGCGCTCTTTCAAGCTGACGTAACCGGGCTCGCCAGTGCCGATGATGACGTGGTCGAGGACCTCGATGTCGAGGAGTGCGCCGGCGGCGACCGCCTCGCGGGTGAGGGCGATGTCCTCGGGCGAAGGGCTCGGGTCGCCGCTGGGATGGTTATGGATCAACGCAAGGGCGTTGCTGTTGCGACGGATCGCCTCACGAAAGAGCTCCCCGATACGCACTCCGACGGTGTTGAGGCTGCCGTGATAGACGTCGTGCGTGCCGAGGACATGGTTTTTGGTGTTCAACAGCAGCACCCGCAAGTGCTCCTGCTCCAGCATGCTCATCTCGCCTTTGACCAGATTGGCGATGTCGCGCGGCGAATGGACTTGCGGTCGCTCGCCCGGATTCAGGCTCGCCAGACGGCGCCCCAGCTCGAACGCCGCCTTGAGCTCGATGGCTTTGACCTCGCCGACGCCGTCGTGGCGACGGAGCTCGGCCATGCTGGCGGCCTTGATGCCAGCCAGCCCCTCGAAGTCGGCCAACAGGCGGTTCGCGAGGTCGAGGACGTTGCCCCTGCGGCCGCCAGTTCGCAGGATGATCGCCAGCAGCTCGGCGCTCGAGAGGTGTTCCGCCCCAGCGTGCAGGAGGCGCTCCCTCGGCCGAACCGCTTCGGGCAAGTCTTTCAGCCCGAGGTGGTACTCGACCGTCCGTGGCGCCGCGATTATCCCACTCCCGCGTCGGACGGCTCCCCCTCCGAGCGCGGCGCGATTATAGCACGCTGATGCGCATCGTCTTCATGGGGACGCCCCAGTTCGCCGTGCCCGCCCTGGAGAGGTTGCTCGAGGGAGGATATGAGATCGCGCTCGTCGTCTCGCAGCCGGACCGGCCGGCCGGCCGGGGCCGCCGGCTTGGATCGCCGCCAGTCGCCCGCGTCGCCCGGCAACACGGTTTGCCGCTGTTCCAGCCCCCGAGCCTCAAGCCGCCCGAGGCGTTCGCCCGCGTGCGCGAAGCCCGCCCCGACGTCGTCGTGGTCGCCGCCTTCGGCCTCCTACTCCGCCGCGAGTTGCTCGACCTGCCCCCGCTGGGATGCCTGAACATCCACGCCTCGCTCCTGCCCCGCTGGCGCGGTGCCGCGCCCATCCCCGCCGCGATCCTCGCCAACGACGCGGAAACCGGTGTCTGCCTGATGCGGATGGAGGCCGGCCTGGATACGGGCCCGGTCCTCGCCCGCGCGCGGACCTCGATCGCGCCGACCGACGACACCCCGAGTCTGACAGATCGCCTGGCCTTGATGGGGCGGGACTTGCTCGTCGAGACGCTGCCGGGCTGGGCGGCCGGCACGGTGGTCCCTCGGCCGCAGGACGACGGGCTCGCCAGCTACGCGCCAAAGATCGTGCGTGAAGATGCCCGCCTGGACTGGTCGCTCACGGCCATCGAGCTGTGGCATCGGGTCCGCGCCTACCGCGGCTGGCCCGACGCCTTCACCACCTGGTCCGGCCGCCAGCTCAAAATTCTGGATGCGTCCCCTATGCCACTGGATACATCGACCTCTCCCGCCCTGCCATGTGGGCGCGTCGTCGTCGTGGAGCCCGGCTCGGCGCGCCTCCCCGCGGTGGCGACCGGGGGTGGCGGACTTGTGCTTCGCGCCGTCGCCCTGGAAGGCCGAAGCGTGACCGACGCTGCAGACTTCGTTCGGGGACACCGCGACTTCGTCGGTGCTACCCTCGGCCCGTAGGGGCAGGCCCGCGGGCCATTGACTCCAGCCATGGGCATTGATGGCGCGGTGGGAAGCGAAGCGTGGGTGAGAGCGGGCCGTCGTGGGGCGGGTCATGGGGTGGCCTGGGCGGTGGTCGGCCGCGGTCCGTTGTTGCGCTGCGCGTAGCGTGGGGTGCGGACCAGGACCAGGTCGGGCGGTGGCCAGGCGAGGCGGTCGAGC
>JACCZL010000735.1 GCA_013695975.1 Chloroflexota bacterium | reverse complement strand
GCTCGTCAGCCAACGCCCTGGGCCTGGCCCAGGTGATCCCGTCGACCGGCCGCGAGGTCACCCGCTCACTTGGTCGGCCCGACCTCAGGACCGGCGACTTCTACCGCCCGATCATCAGCGTCGAGCTGGGGACCGCCTATCTCGCGTCCCAGGTCCAGGCCTTTGGCGGCCGGACCTACCCTGCCCTGGCCGCCTACAACGCCGGTGGCGGCCCGGTCTGGGGCTGGCTCCGCGACTTCGGCGGCGGGGACTCCGACCTGTTCGCTGCGCAGATCCCCTACGACGAGACGAACCACTACGTCCACGTCGTCTACGAGAACGAGCGCCTCTACCGCCGCCTCTACGGTGGCTGAGCCACGCCCAACTGGTCTGGCATACTGCTCCTACGCAGACCAACGGGAGGCAGGATGTGGCGATCACCGAACGACGCGTGACTCTGGAAGCGTTCCTCCAACTGCCGGAGGAGGAGGCGCCACTCGAATACTGGGATGGGAGGGTCACGCAGAAAGTGTCACCGCAAGGGCAACACGGGATCCTCGCGACCGACTTCGCGGCGCTTATCAATGCCCATGCCCGCCCGAGGAGGCTGGCACGGGCGATCGTCGAGCTGCGCGCGACGTACAACGGCGGTTCGCTCGTCCCAGACATCGCCGTCTATCGCTGGGACCGCGTCCCCCTGACCCCCGATGGGAAGGTCGCGAACGTCTTCCGCAACCCTCCGGACATCGCCATCGAAATCATCTCGCCGGGGCAGACTCTCAGAGATCAGATCGAGAAATGCCGCTGGTATGTCGAGCATAACGTCCGCATCGCGCTGCTCGTCAACCCGCGCGACGAGTCGGTGCGGCTCTTTCATTCCGGCGCCGAGCCGCGGGTCCTGCGCGGCACCGATCGGATCGACCTCGACGAAGTCCTGCCCGGCTTCGAGCTGACCGTCGAGCAGCTCTTCGCCACGCTCTACCATCGCTAGCGCTTCCCGCTTTGCTATCCTGCTGCTCGTTCGGAGGTGGCGCGATGGATCTGGGCTTACGTGGGCGGGCGGCGATCGTGGCAGCGGCGAGCAAGGGCCTCGGCAAGGCCGTCGCGCTGGGACTGGCACGCGAGGGGGCGCGGGTAACCCTCTTCTCGCGCGATGAGGGTCAGATTCGCGCGGCCGGCGAGGAGATCGCTCGTGAGACGGGGATCGACGTCCTGGCGCTGGCCGCCGACGTGACCCGCGAAGACGACCTGAAACGGGTCGTCGACGCGACCCTCGAGCGCTGGGGGCGCATCGACGTCCTCTTCAACAACGCCGGCGGGCCACCACCGGGCACGTTCGACGACTTCGGCGACGCCGAGTGGCAGCGGGCCTTCGAGCTCAACCTCCTGAGCACCGTCCGCCTGACCCGGCTCGTCCTGCCGACGATGCGCGAGCGTGGCTGGGGCCGGATCATCAACTCGACCTCGACCTCGGTCAAGCAGCCGATCGACAACCTCCTCCTCTCGAACGCCATCCGGAGCGGCGTCGTCGCGCTCGGCAAGACCCTCTCCAACGACGTCGCCGCCCGCGGCATTACCGTCAACACGATCGCGCCCGGCCGGATCTTCACCGAGCGGCTCCAGCAAGTCGACGCGAACGCGGCGAAGAGCCGCGGGCTCAGCATCGAGGAGCTGCGCCGCGAGTCGGAAGCCCTGATCCCGATCGGTCGCTACGGCACCCCAGCGGAGTTCGCCGCTGTGGCCGTCTTCCTGGCCTCAGAGCCGGCCAGCTACGTCACCGGCCAGACGATCGTCGTCGACGGCGGCCTCGTGAAGGGGACGGCGTAAGCTCGCCTCAGCCCCAGCCCCTCCCCATGCGCATGGAGCGAAGGCCGACGTCGGCACGGGGTGCCGGGATCGACGCCTTAGTAACTATCTCAAAGGTGGCACGGGGGCTGCGGATGCGTGGGGCAGGAGGGTGAGATGGGCCGACGCCGCGTCCCGTTGCCGACCATCTGGCGAGTCTCGGACGACCTGTGGAGGCTGATCCGG
>JACCZL010000704.1 GCA_013695975.1 Chloroflexota bacterium | reverse complement strand
CGCCGGCCCAGCAGCCGGCCGCCGCGCCGGCCGGCGCCGCCTTCCGGGCCGCGATCGGTGTCGATCCGGACACGCTCGAACCGGCCGGCCAGACGACGACGACCGTCCAGAACATCGTCGACTACGTCACCGAGCCGCTGGTGCTGCTCCAGCCGGACGGCAAGCTGGCGCCGGGCCTGGCCGAGAAGTGGGAGCCATCCGCCGACGGCAAGACCTACACCTTCACCCTCCGCAAGGGGGTCAAGTTCCACGACGACTCCGACCTCGACGCCGAGACCGTCAAGCTGTCGCTCGAGCGGATCCTCAACCCCCAGATGAAGGTCGCCGTCCGCGACCCGTTCACCCGCGATCGAGTCGAGGCGGTGACCGCGGTCGACCCCGGCACGGTCCGGATCCAGCTCAAGGACCCGTTCGGGCCGTTCCTCTCGAAGATGGCCGGCACGGAGATGTCGATCGTCTCGAAGGCCACCTCTCAGAAGTTCCCGGACAGCTACAACGAGGAGCCGGTCGGGACCGGCCCCTACCGGCTGAAGGAGCGGCGCAAGGGCGAGAGCGTGAGCCTGGAGCGGAACGAGGCCTACTGGGGCCAGAAGCCGTACTACGGCTCGGTCGTCTTCCGAATCGTGCCCGAGGCGGCGACGCGCGAGAGCCTGCTGCTGGCCAACCAGGTGGACATGATCATCCTGCCGCCGATCTCGGACATCCCGGCCCTCCAGCGGAACAACAACGTCAAGGTCCTGCTGGCCGAGAGCAACCGGACGATCTTCCTGGCGATGGACCAGACCCTGCCAGGCGGGACCCCGCTGGCCGACAAGCGGGTGCGTCAGGCCCTGAACTACGCCGTCGACAAGGAGGGGATCATCAAGAGCGTCCTCTTCGGCGCGGCGACGGCGATGGACGCCCCGATGTCGCCATCGCTCTTCGGCCACGCCAAGCAGACGCCGTACGCCTACGACCCGAACAAGGCCAAGCAGCTCCTCCAGGAGGCCGGGCAGCCGAGCCTCAGCCTCAAGTTCATCCACCCGACTGGTCGCTACGTCCAGGACGCCCAGGGGGCTCAGGCGATCGCCGGCAACCTCCGCGACGTCGGCGTGACCACCGAGCTGGCGACCTCCGACTGGCCGACCTACCTGGCGAGCATCAACGTTCCCGAGGACAAGGGGACGGCCCATCTGCACCTGCTCGGCTGGGCGCCCGGCTTCCTCGACGCCTTTCAGCAGATGGTCGTCTTCACGAAGACGTCCTGGCCGCCGAAGGGGCTGGCGACGGCCCACTGGACCCACCCGCGGGTCGAGGAGCTGCTCGACCAAGCCGCCAAGGACCCGAGCCAGGACAAGCGCAAGGAGCTCTACGCGGAGGCCCAGATGATCGTTTGGGACGAGGCCCCCTGGATCTTCCTCTGGGTCCAGAACTTCCCAATCGTCCACTCGGCGAAGGTCAAGAACATCAGCAGCGTCCCCGTCGAGAAGTTCTACGCCGTCTACGCCGAGCCAGCCTAAACGGTAGACGGTAGACGGGAGCCGATCCTCTTCCCCGTCTACCGTTTACCCTTTCGTCATGCTGCGCTACGTCGCCCGTCGACTGATCAGCACGATCCCCACGCTGCTGGGGGTGTCTCTGGTCGTCTTCATGCTGGTGCGGCTGCTGCCGGGCGATCCGGCCCGCACGATCGCCGGGCTGCTGGCGACTGAGGCGGACGTCGAGCGGATCCGAACCCAGCTCGGGCTGGACCAGCCGGCGCCGGTCCAATATGGGGTCTTCATGGCGCGGCTGGCGCGGCTCGACCTGGGGACCTCGGCGCGGACGTCCCAGCCGGTCATCAGCGAGCTGCGGGCGCGGTTGCCGAACACCGTCCAGCTCGCGGCGGCGAGCATCGTCGTGGCGACCGTGCTGGGGGTCGCGGCGGGGGTGCTGGCCGCCACCCATCACAACGGGCGGGTCGATTACGCCGTCTCGGCGCTGACGCTTTTCGGCGTCTCGATGCCGGTCTACTGGCTCGGGCTGATGCTGATCGTCGTCTTCGCGATCAAGCTGCAGTGGCTCCCCGCGGCCGGCTCGCAAGAGCCTGGCGCCTTCATCATGCCGACCCTCACCCTGGCGGCCTTTTCGATCGCCCTGATCGCGCGGATGACCCGCTCGACGATGCTCGAGGTCCTCCACGCCGACTACGTGCGGACGGCGCGGGCCAAGGGCCTGGATCGGCGAGCCGTGCTCTACGCCCACGCCCTGCGCAACGCGCTGCTGCCAGTGGTGACGGTGGTCGGGCTCCAGTTCGGAACGCTCCTTGGCGGCGCCGTCCTGACCGAGACCGTGTTCGGCTGGCCGGGCCTGGGCCAGCTCCTCGTCGAGTCGATCTTCTCGCGTGACTACCCGGTCGTCCAGGGGATCGTCCTGACCTTCTCGACCCTCTTCATCCTGGTCAATCTGACCGTCGACGTCCTCTACGCTTACATCGACCCGCGGATCCACTATGGCTAGAAGCTCATGATCGACGAAGCCGCGACCCGTGCAGCGTCCCAGACGGCGGCCGAAGGGCCCGCCGAGCCGCGGCGGGCGGTCCGCCGCGAGCTGCTGGTCAGGTTTCGGCGGAACCGGGCCGCCGTGGTCGGGCTGGCGCTGCTGGTCCTGTTCTTCCTGCTCGCCCTGGCCGCGCCACTGGTGTCACCCTACGACCCGCTCCAGAACCGCCTGGTCGACGCCCTCCAGGACCCCTCGGCGGCCCACCCGCTCGGGACCGACCACCTTGGGCGTGACACCCTGGCGCGGATCCTGTACGGCGGGCGCTACTCGCTGCTGATCGGGTTTCTGGCGGTGGGCCTCGGCCTGATCGTCGGCGTCCCGCTCGGGGCGATCTCCGGCTTCTACGGCGGCTGGGTCGACCTGGTCGTCCAGCGCGTCGTCGACATCCTGCTGTCGTTCCCCGGCATCCTGCTGGCGCTCTCGCTGGTGGCGATCCTCGGGATCGGCCTCGAGAACGTGATCATCGCCGTCGGCCTCGGGGCGGTGCCGGCCTTTGTGCGCCTGGTGCGGGCCTCGACCCTCTCGATCCGTGAGATGGCCTACGTCGAGGCAGCTCGCTGCCTCGGCGCGACCGGTCCACTGATGATCTGGCGCCACGTCCTCCCCAATGCGATGGCCCCGGTGATCGTCCAGGCGACGCTCGGCCTCGGCAGCACCCTGCTCACGGCGGCCGGCCTCGGCTTCCTGGGGCTCGGCGTCCAGCAGCCGACCCCCGAGTGGGGCTCGATGCTCGGCGAGGGTCGCCAGTACATCTTCAGCAGCCCGAACATGGCGACCTTCCCCGGGCTGGCCATCTTCATGACCGTCCTCGGCTTCAACCTGGCCGGCGACGGCCTCCGCGACGCCCTCGACCCCAGCCTCAGGGGCCGGTAGCCTGGATCGAGAACATGATGGAGGCTCGATGGCGACCGAGACGGTGACCCTGCAGCTCCCCGAATCGCTCTATCGCGCTGCACGCCAGGTCGCGGAGGCCACCCACCAGCCGCTGGACGCCGTGCTCCTGGCCAGCATCGCGCACGCGCTGCCGCCCCTCGACGACGGGGCCCTGTGG
>JACCZL010000703.1 GCA_013695975.1 Chloroflexota bacterium | reverse complement strand
GCTCGAGCCACTTGACACTCGCCACGCCGATCCAGCCCGGGACGACTAGGCGGAGCGGGAAGCCGTGGTCGGCCGGCAGGGTGTCGCCATTCATCGCGTAGGCCAGCAGGGTGTCGGGTCCGAGCGCCACGTCGACCGGTAGGCCCCGCTCGACCTTGCCGGCGTCACCCCCTTGCGCCACCACGTGGACGGCGTTCGGCCGGATGCCGGCGCTCCGGAGGAGGTCGCCGAGCGACACGCCAGTCCACTCGGCGACGCTGGCGGCCCCGTCGGTCCAGGCGGTGCCTTCGGCCAGCGGGCTGTAGCGCGAGCGGCTGTTGCCGGCGCACTCGAGCAAGATGTTCATCGACTTCGACGACAGGCGGAGGACGTCCTCGTAGGAGAGCTCGAGCGGTCGGTCCACCTCGCCGTCGACCGTCAGCTTCCAGGTATCTGGATCGATCAAGGGGGTCGGGGTGTGGTTGCGGATGAAGTGGAGACGGGTCGGTGTGATCAGCCCGTCAATGGCGTGGAGCGGGCTCTCCTCGAGAAATGGGCCGCGGACGATCCGGCCCTCCGGCTGGGCCAGCAGGACGCCCAGCCCATCGGGGCTCGTCGGGCGGTGGGCCCAGTCGGTGGCGAGCAGGCCCTCGGCCCGCGCCGCGCCGATGGCTAGCGGGGCCAGCGTCGCCCCCAGCAGTAGGCCACGTCGAGAGATTCGGGGCGCGTGCCAGTTCGGATGGTTCGAACGCTTCATCGCGTGTTCCTCCCCAGGTTAGGCCGTCGCTCGATACCGCGGCGCTTTGACGGTCTCAGCACACCGCACAATCGCAGCATACTCTACGCGCGGCAGCGCCGGTCGGCTGGGTCGGCGAGGCTAGCCGCCTTGCGGGGGGTCGGCGTTGCCGCGGGACTCGCGGAAGAGGCGCTCGAGCTCCTCGACGACGTCGCCGGCCACGGGGAGATCGGGCGGGCCCTCGGGCGGGGGCTCCGACTCCTGCTCCTGTTCCTGGTCCTCGAGGTCGACCATCTGGCCGACCCGCTCGGCGACCTCGGGATTCTCGCGCAGCGCCGATTCGACCTTGCGCAAGAAGTCGGTCGCCAGGCCCTGGAGACGCCCCAGGTCGAGCGACGTCTCGGCGATCCGCTCGACGCCTTCGAGGAGCGTCAGGCTGACCGCCGGGTTCGGCGCGCCCAGGTAGGGCGGCGAGGCCGCCCAGACGCTCGAGACCGGTACCGCCCGATCGTCGAGGGCGTGCAGGACGGCCGTCACAAAGGCCGTCGGCCCGGTGTAGGGAGTGTCTTCCATCCCGAGATCGGCGAGCCGCTGGTTCATGGTCGAGCTTGGCGTCCGCCGCACGAGGGGCGTCTTGCGGTGCGAGACCGCCCCGATAAAGGCCCCCAACGTCAGGGCCGTCTCGACCTCGAGCTCGGCCACGTAGTCGGCGATCGCACGGGCCAGCGTCCGCCAGTTGTTGTGCGGCTCCGGGCCGTGGAGGAGCACCAGGTCGTGGTCGGCCTCGGGCCGCTCGAGAACGTGGAAGGCAATCTCCGGATAATCCAGGCGCCAGCGACCGTCCTCGCCGCGACGGGTGACCGGCCGCTCGACGGTAAAGTCGAAGCAGGCCTCTGGATCGAGCGTCGCGCAGGGATCGGGCGGCGGGTCGCCGACAAGGTACCCGACGGCGCCGGTCGCGGCGCTGCCGGCGTCGCCCCAGCCGCCGAACGCCGCCAGCAGGAGCGGCCGCCGCACAGTCGGCCGATGGTGGACTCGTAGGACTGACATTGCCCTATTGTACGCCTTCGGCGCTCAGCGCCGATGAAAGGGAGCAACCACCTCGGCCGCCAGCCACGCGAGCTGCTCGAGCATCCGATCGGGCGGGCACATCGGCCGGAGAATGAACTTCGAGCCGCCGCCCGCGACGTACGCCTCGAGCCGCTCGCGAACCAGCTCCGGGGGGCCGAACGCCGTGCAGGCGTCGAGGGCGGCATCGTCGACCCGGCCACGGGGGATGAAGGGCAGGGCGCTGGCCCTGGCCCGCGCCGGGTCGGCGTCGAGGCCGAAGTAGACAAGCGCCCCAAAATGGTCCTCGGGCACGACGCGCCCGGCCTCGGCGGCGAAGGCGAGCGTTTTCTGGACCCCGACCGGGAACTTCTCCGGCGTGATGAACGACGGGATCCATCCGTCCCCGAGGCGGCCGGCCCGGCCCATCGCGGCGACGCTGTTGCCGCCGATCCAGAGCGGCATTGGCTGCTGGACCGGGCGTGGAAGCACGCTGATCCCGTCGAGCTGCCAGAACTCGCCGTCGAAGCTGACCGGCTCCCCCGTCCAGCACGCGCGGAGAATGTGGATCGCCTCGTCGGTGCGCCGCGCCCGCTGCTTGCGTGGGACCCCGGCGGCGCGGAACTCGCGCTCCTGCTCGGTCCCGACCCCGACGGCGGGCAGGAGCCGCCCGCCCGACAGGACGTCGATCATCGCCAGCTCGCGGGCCATCAAGACCGGCGTGCGAAACGGCGCGATCAGGACGCTCGGGCCAAACTTGAGCCGCTCGGTCCGAGCGGCGATCGCCGCCATCGTCGTCATCGGCTCAGGCACCGGGATCGGCGACGACAACCGCTCCGAGAACCAGACCGAGTCGATCGCGCTCCCCTCGCAAAGGTCGACGAACGACCACAGGAAGTCGCGGGCATCAACGCCCTCCGGCCAGGGCCCCGGCATCACGCCGATCCGATAGCTAGTCTTCATGCAACGGCGAGCAATGCTGGCCGCTCGTGGACTCGGTAGGCTCGCATCCTGCTATTGTAGGTGGTTGGCGGACGGCCAGTGCCGGCCGACCGTCGTACTGAACGGCCCCCGAAGGGTAGGGGTCGTTCGTGAACGACCCCTGGGGCGGTTCACGAACCGCCCCTACGGACAGGACGTACCGGATCAGCCGTCGTTTGTTGGTCACGGATAACTTGGGAGGATGAACATGGCATTGCCAAAGGTGTTCCATCGACCTGGTTGAAGTAGCTGTGCCGCCACGAAAGAGTTGCTTTCGAAGCGAGACATAGCCTACGAGTCTCTGGACATCGAGAACGATCCGGGCGCGCTCGAGCAGTTGCAGGCGCTCGGGATATCGACTGTGCCGGCCGTCGTGGTCGGCGGGCGCTCCGTCCTGGGG
>JACCZL010000624.1 GCA_013695975.1 Chloroflexota bacterium | reverse complement strand
CCCGCGGCGCGGCGAGCGATTGCTGCTGACCCACCGTGGCAGCCCGATCGCGGTCATCGCGCCGCTCGACCCGAGCGTGCTCGCCGAATCGCTTGAGCGCGAGGCGGCGCGAGCCGAGACAGACGGTTGGCTTCGGGTGAGCGAGGGCGCGTTCGCATTCTGGGACAATCCTTAGGACGACGCGTGGGACCGGGTAGTGACGGAGCCGCGCGGCTAGGGCCGGGGGTGGTGGTCCTGGTGCCGTTTCCGTTCACCGACCTGAGCGGCACCAAGCGCCGAACGGGCCTGGTCGTGTCACCGGCCCGGTTCCATCCCGAGGATCTGATCCTCTGCGCCATCACGTCACAGGTCGCGTCGACCCCGGCGGGATGGGAGGTTGCGCTGGAGGCCGCGATCTGGTCGGGTCCCGACTCCCCAAGCCGAGCGTGATTCGGGTCGGCAAGCTCTTCACGGTGCATCGTGGGCTCGTCGCCGGACGGTTCGGCCACGTCACGGCGCCGAAGCTAGCCGAGGTACTGGCCCGCCTGCACCGATTGTTCGGTGGTCGCTGAACCGATCGCCGCCAGCAGGCCCTGCCCCTGCGCTTGCCACGGCGGGGGTCCTGCGCACATACTGGCCGTGCGCGCGAAGGCGCCGATCGAGGCTGTTCGGCTCGCGGCGGGAGGGGATACCGTGGTCGATTTCCAGCTCAGCGACGCGCAGCGGGGGATTCGTGAGCTGGCACGCGAGTTTGCCGAGAAGGAGATCGCGCCGGTCGCCGCCCAGTACGATCGGAGCGGCGACTATCCCTGGGACGTGGCCCGCAAGGCGTTTGAGGTCGGGCTGCTGAATCTCTCGATCCCCCAGGAGTATGGCGGGGGCGGGCTGAGCCTGTTCGACCAATGCCTGATCTGGGAAGAGCTGGCGGCCGGCTGCGCGGGGATCACCAGCGCGATCACGATCACGGCGCTCAGCGCGGCTCCCCTGCTGGTGGGCGGGACCGAGGAGCAGAAGCGGCGCTGGCTCGAGCCGCTGACGCGCGAGCCGAGCGTCGCGTCGTACGCGATGACCGAGCCGGGGGCGGGCTCGGACGTGGCCGGCATCCAGACCAGGGCCCAGCAGGTCGGCGACGAGTGGGTGATCGAGGGGACCAAGCGCTTCATCACGGCCGGGACGGCCGCCCGTTGGTTCGCCGTTTTTGCCGTCACCGACCGCTCGCGAGGTCGCGAGGGACTGAGCTGCTTCGTCGTCCCGCGCGACCTGCCGGGCGTGACCGTGGCCCGCAAGGAAGACATGATGGGCCAGCGAGCCGGCAACACTGCCGAGATCGTGTTCGAGGAGGCCCGCGTTTCGCACGAGAACCTGATCGGCGGCGAGGGCCGCGGCTTCAAGCTGGCGATGGAGGTTTTCGACCGAACTCGGCCGCCAGTCGGGGCGCTGGCGACCGGCATTGCCCGCTCGGCGATGGCGCACGCTTTTGGCTACGCCCAGCAGCGTCTGACGTTTGGGCGGCCGATCATCGACTACCAGGCGATCCAGTTTAAGCTGGCCGACATGGCGATGGAGATCGCGGCGGCCCGCCACCTGACCTGGCACGCGGCCTGGCTGGGCGACCAGGGTTGCCGCAACGCGCGGGAGGCATCTTACGCCAAGGCCTTCGCCGCCGACATGTGCATGCGGGCGACGACCGAGGCGGTCCAGATCTTCGGCGGCTATGGCTACTCGCGCGACTACCCCGTCGAGAAGCTGATGCGCGACGCCAAGGTGGTCCAGATCTACGAGGGGACGAGCGAGATTCAACGGCTGATCATCGCCCGTGAGCTGATGCGGGGCGGGGTGGCGGAGGGATGACGATGGCGAGTGGGCTGCAGGACGTGGTGATCGTCGAGGCGGTGCGGACGCCGATTGGGCGGCGGGACGGCTCGCTCAGGGACGTTCGGCCGGACGAGCTGGCGGCGCACGTGCTGAAGGAGCTGGTCTGTCGCGCGGAGGTCGATCCCGCGATCGTCGAAGACGTGATCCTCGGCTGCGTGGCCCAGGTCGGCGAGCAGGGGGCCAACGTCGCTCGCCTGGCCGCGCTGGAGGCGGGATTCCCGATCGAGGTGCCGGGGATCAGCCTGGACCGGATGTGCGGCTCCGGTCAGCAGGCGGTCCACTTCGCCGCTCAGGCGATTGCCAGTGGCCAGATGGACGTCGTCATCGCCGGTGGGGTCGAGTCGATGACTCGGGTGCCACTGGGCTCGGATTTCCCGGCCACCTTCAGTCCGAGCCTGACTGAGCGTGAGGTGAGCCTCAACCAGGGCATCTCGGCCGACCTGATCGCCGACCGCTGGGAGCTGGACCGCGAGGCGCTGGACCGCTTCGCCCACGAGAGCCATCTGCGGGCCGGGCGGGCTGCCCGAGAGGGCCGCTTCGCGGCCCAGATCGCGCCGGTCGAGGTGACGGCGTCCGATGGGGAGCGGGTCTTTTTCGAGCGCGACGAGGGGGTTCGGGCCGAGCCGTCGCTGGAGCGGATGGCGGCGCTCACACCGGCCTTTACGCCGGAGGGACGGACCACGGCCGGCAACTCGAGCCAGATCTCGGACGGGGCCGGCGCCCTGCTGCTGATGTCTCGTCAGAAGGCGCGCGAGCTGGGGTTGCGGCCGCGGGCTCGCCTACTGGCCGCGGCGGTCGTCGGCTCGGACACTCAGCTCATGCTGACCGGACCGATCCCCGCGACGCGGAAGGTGCTCGAACGGGCCGGCATGGGCCTGGACGACGTCGACGTGGTCGAGATCAACGAGGCGTTCGCCTCGGTCGTCCTGGCCTGGGCCCGCGAGTACGAGCCGGACATGGAGCGGGTCAACCCGAACGGCGGGGCGATCGCGATGGGCCATCC
>JACCZL010000609.1 GCA_013695975.1 Chloroflexota bacterium | reverse complement strand
GTGCAGAAGCAGAAATCGTCGCGGTGCGGTTCGACATGCGGCTGCTACACTCTCGCGGGGGGTGCCGAAGATGAACGTACACAATCCCGTCAAGGCAAAGCTTCGCGCCGGTCAACCCTCGGTAGGGTCGTGGCTCAACCTGGCGGCGCCGTTGGCCGCCGAAGCGATGGCGGCCGAGGGTTTCGAATGGCTCACCGTCGATACCGAGCATTGTCCCTGGGGCATCGCCGACATGGTCAACGCCTTTCGGGCGATCGAGTCGCGCGGCGCGGTCCCCCTGGCTCGTTCGTGGTCCCACAACCCGGAGGTGCTCGCCCGGATCCTTGACGCCGGGGCGCTCGGCGTCGTCGTTCCGCACATCAGCACCCGTGAGGAGGCGGTCAGCCTGGCGCGCGCGGTCCGCTACCCGCCGCTCGGGGAGCGCTCAGCCGGTAGCTGCCGCGCCGCGACGTTCGGCAACTACTTTCAGCGAGCCGACGACGAGATCCTGGTCGTTCCGATGATCGAAGACCCGACCGGTGTCGAGAACATCGAGGCGATTATGTCGGTCGACGGGATCGACGTCGCCCTGATCGGCACGGCCGACCTGGGCCTGTCGATGGGCATCAGGCGGGAGGAGATAGCAGGCCATCCCGAGCACGAGCGGATGGTGATGCGTGTCCTCGAAGGCTGCCGAAGGGTCGGCAAGCCGGCCGGCATCCCCGTCGCCGACGCCCAGGCCGCCAACAAGTGGATCGCGCGGGGATTCCAGTTCATCGACCTTTCGAACGATCTGGCGCTGCTTCGGGCGACCGCGCGGGCGCAGTTGGCGGCGCTGGAGCTACCGCCGGCGTAGGGGCGCACGGCGTGCGCCCTCGCGTCGCTGCCTGGCAAGGAGGGCGCGATGAATCGCGCGTCGACCGGAAGGAGGAGAGCAACAGATGGGCGGGCTAGACGGCAAAATCGCGCTGGTGACTGGTAGCAACCGCGGGATCGGCAAGGGGATCGCACGGGGGCTCGCCCGTGAGGGCGCCAGCGTGGTGATCACGGCGCGCGGGACCGAGGAGCTGGAGCAGACCGCCGCGGAGCTACGGGAGAATGGCGCGACGATCCTGGCGCAGGCCGCCGACGTCGCCGACGAGCTTCAGGTCGATCGGCTCTTCGCCGCGGCGATCGACCGCTTCGGGCGCCTGGACATTCTGGTCAACAACGCCGGTCAGTTCGGCTTCGCGCCGATCGACGAGCTGGACCTCGAGACCTGGAACAGCGTCATCGGGGTCAACCTGACCGCGCCGTTCCTCTGCACGCGCGCCGCCATGCGGATCATGAAGCAGCAGGGCGGCGGGCGGATCATCAACGTCGCCAGCATTTCGTCCCAGCGGGTCCGACCCAGTTCGGCCGCCTACAGCGCCAGCAAGCACGGCCTCTGGGGGCTCACGCAGGTCACCGCGCTGGAGGGTCGCGACCACGGGATCGCCGTGAGCTGCCTGAACCCGGGCAACACCCTGGTCGAGCGGATCGAGCGCGGGGGTGGGGAAAATCGCGGGGAGCCGATGATGGATGTCGACGACCTGGCCCAATCAGCCGTCTGGATGGCGCTCTTGCCGCCCCACGTCACCATGCTCGAAGCGACCGTCCTGCCGATCCAGCAGCTCTTCGTCGGCCGCGGCTGAGGCTGTAGGCGGTCGACGTGAGCGTCATTCCGATCATGACGAATCCCCTCCGGGAGGGGCTGCGGGCCGAGTTGACGGCCGAGCCTTGCGTCGTCGTCATCTTCGGCGCGACCGGCGACCTGACCCACCGCAAGCTGATGCCGGCCCTCTACAACTTGACGATCGAGGGCCAGTTGCCGGCCGGCAGCTCGCTGGTCGGCTTCGCCCGACGGCCCTTCTCCGACGACGAGTTTCGGGCCGAGATGCTCGAAGCGGCCAAGAGATTCTCTCGCCAGCAGCCCTACCGCCCCTCGATCGGGGAGCGATTTGGCGAGGGCATCCGCTACGTGCAAGCCAGCTTCGAGGATCCGGCCGGCTACGAGCGGCTCGAGCAAGTCTGTGCCGAGCTCGACAGCACCCGCGGGACCCGCGGCAACCGCCTCTTTTACCTCGCGACGGCCCCGACCGCCTATCCGACCGTGATCGAGCGGCTCGGCGCGGCCGGCCTGGTCCGCCGCGGCGAGCCGAACGGGACTGACCAGGGCTGGACCCGAGTGGTCGTCGAAAAGCCGTTCGGGCGTGACCTGACCACGGCCCGCGAGCTGAATGCCCAGCTTGCACGGGTCTTCGACGAGGATCAGGTCTACCGAATCGATCATTACCTGGGCAAAGAGACCGTCCAGAACATCATGACGTTTCGCTTCGCCAACAGTATCTTCGAGTCGGTCTGGGACCGTGACCACGTCGACAACGTCCAGATCACGGTGTTCGAGTCGATCGGCATCGAAGGCCGCGGGCCGTACTACGAAGAAGCCGGCGCCTTGCGGGATATGGTCGCCAACCACATGCTCCAGGTCCTGTCGCTGGTGGCGATGGAGCCACCCGTCGCCCTCGATGCAAACGCCGTTCGCGACGAGAAGGTCAAGGTCCTTCGCGCGATTCACCGCCTCAACACGGCCGAAGTGGCCCGCCGAACCGTGCGCGGCCAGTACGGGCCGGGCGTGGTCGATGGCGAGCCGGTGCCCGGCTACCGACAGGAGGAACGGGTCGCGCCAGACTCCACCACCGAGACGTTCGTGGCGCTGAAGCTGCTGATCGACAACTGGCGCTGGGCCGGGGTGCCATTCTACCTGCGGCACGGCAAGCGGCTTCCCAAACGGTCGACCGAGATCGCCATCCGCTTCAAGGAGACGCCACAACTGCTCTTCGGCCAGGGTGGCGCCGGCTGGAGCCAGCCAAACATCCTGACCCTGCGAATTCAGCCCGACGAGGGAATCGCCCTCCGATTTGGGACCAAGGTTCCGGGCGCGCGGGTCCAGGTCCGCTCAGTGATGATGGACTTTCGCTTCGGGGCGTCGTTTGGGCGGCAGAGCGCCGAGGCCTACGAGCGGCTGATTCTCGATGCCATGCAAGGCGAGTCGACCCTCTTCACGCGCCGCGATGAGACGGAAGCGGCCTGGGCGATCGTGACCTCGATCCTGGAGGGCTGGCAACATCTTCCGCCACCCGAGCTCCCCAACTACGAGGCTGGGACCTGGGGACCGAGCGCGGCGCGCGACCTGGTCGTCCGGGACGGCCGATCCTGGGTCCGGGTGTAGGAGCGAGCGTGGAGGACCAGGGCGATCCCTCGGGCGCCGACCCAGACGTCGGCAGCCTCTGTCTGGTCAGCCAGGTCACCGCCGCCGATACGCGGGCGATCGAGGCCGGGCTGCACGAGCTGTGGCGGCTCGCCGAGGCCGGCGAGATCATGGGGGCGCTCGCTCGGGCGGCGAGCATGACCCTGTTGGTGACGCCCGCCGACGGGACCGAGGCCGACGAGGCCATCCCGATGCTCGACGAGCTGGCCGATACCCATCCGCACCGCGCGATCCTGCTCGTCTCGGACGAGGGCATCGACCGCCCGAGGGCCCGGCTGGCCGGGCATGTCCGCCGCGCGGAGGATGGCGAGGCCGGACGCTACTGGGAGGAAATCCGGCTGGTTTCGCCCGCGCCCAGCCTCCATCAGGTGATGGGCGCGGTCGCGTCGCTGACGCTGCCGAACCTGCCGGTCCAGAACTGGTGGACGCGGGAACCCCGATTCGACGGCGACCTCTACACCTACGCGGCCGAGGTCAGCGACCGCATCCTGGTCGACTCGAGTCGATTCGCCGACCCCACGGCGTCGCTGCCGCGGATGGAGGAGGCGATCGACGCGGCCCACGGTACTGTCGCCTTCGCCGATCTGAGCTGGACCCGGCTCACACCCTGGCGAACCCGGATCGCGGAGTTCTTCGACCCACCCGCGCATCTAGCGCTGCTCGACTCGATCGAGCGCGTCGCGGTGGAGTACGTAGCGAAGGAGGGCGGTGAGGTGGCCCAGGCCCTGCTCCTCGTTGGCTGGCTGGCGAGCCGCCTCGGCTGGGAGCCCCGCGCCACCCAGGCAGCGGGACCGGATGCCTGGGATCTCCAGCTCGTCGACGGCGTCCGACCGGTACGGGTCGAGGTGCTCTCGCGCGAGCCGAGCGACGGGCCGAACGAGGAGCTCCGCGGCCTGCATGCCGTGACCATCGAGGCGCTCGAGCATGGCCGCCGAGCGTTCTACCGCGTCGAGCGACGCGGCGACGGCGAGGAGGCACGGACCGTAGCGGATGTCGACGGCGCGCGACTCGAGAACCCGGCTCGCTTACCGATCCAGCGCGAGGTCGAGCTCCTCCGTGAGGAGCTGGGACGGTTCGCGACCGACGCGGTCTACCGCCAGTCGCTCGAGGTCGTGAGCCGGTTCTTCAATGGATAGGCGCGATGCAGCGACCCGCCCCTGGGAGCGCGGGCGTCCCGCCCGCCT
>JACCZL010000582.1 GCA_013695975.1 Chloroflexota bacterium | reverse complement strand
GTTCCCCTGTTGGTCAGCCATCCAGCAACTTCTGCTCGGCCCCTTGGGCTGCCACTCGCATCCGGCGGCTCGCGAGGCGATCCGTCAATGGGCGATACAGGAGCCAGGGGAGGGCCGCCGGCAGGAGCGGCAGGGTCATCGACAGCGCCGCCATCGGGATCGGGCGCGGGTTGCCGGCCGCGAAGGTGATGAAGAGCAGCAAGGTACCAACCGCCCAGATGGCCGCGCTCAGGAAGGCGAGCTTGTGGTAGAGCTGGTGGGCGACCCGTCGGCGCACCGCTGGGAAGTCATCCATCGCCGGGCTCCGAGCTGCAGGTTCCAAGTTCAAGGTCCCGTTCCGAAGTTCAAGGTCCCGTTCCGAACGTTGAATCGTGAACTTGGAACTCGTATTATGCCGTATGGACAGCGAGGGTCGCGCTGCGTTGTGGACCTTTCTCGGAATGGCGATCGGCTTCAAGCTGATCACGTCGGTGGTCATCTTCGCGATGATGCCGTCGGCGCACTCGGCCATCTTCCTGATCGGGATGAACTGGTACTGGCTGGTCTTGCCGGTCGTCGTGCTGGCCCTGCCCGCCATGTTCTGGTATCGCCTGATGCGTGTCCGCGCCCGCCGGCGGGAGCTGATCCGGGCCGAGTGGCGAGTCGACCCGGAGCTGGACTGGAACCCCGCCGCGACCCATGGCACAATGAAGTAGCGTAGAACGCTCTCACAGGCTAGCGAGTATGCTCTGGCAGAATCTGGTCTTCGCTATCGTCACACCCCTTGTCCTCGCGGCGGTCATCGCCGCCATCATCGTCGGGCTCGGGTCGAGTCTCCTGTGGGTCGCCCACTACGGCGAGTACACTGGGATCGGCCGGTCGTTCGGCGCGCTCCTGGGCCTTCACGGCCACGAGATCGGCAAGGGCCTCGCGGTCGTGGTCGCGATCATCTACTCTATGCTGATCCTCGCAGGCGCCTCGCTGATGACCCGAACGACACGGCCAACGCCGGATCGCGCCGGTCCTTAGGGCGGCCACGCCGACGCTCACTCAAAAACATCGGCGAGAGACGAACTATCCCACGGCGCCTCTGGCGATCACATTTCGGAGGGACTCGGGATGCCACTCCTTCGGGCATCCGTCACCGCACGACCCCGCTTGCTCGGGCTGAGCCTGGCTGCGATCGCGCTCGTGGCCGGCTGTGCCTCCCCCCAGGGGACACCGCAGACGACAGTCTTCCCGATGACCGAGGCCGGCCGAATGATCCAGGATCTGTACGTCTGGATCTTCTGGATGTCGGCGATCGTGTTCGTCGCCGTCCAGGGCGGGATCCTCTACATCGTCTGGCGGTTCCGCTATCGACCCGACCACCCGCTGCCCGAGCAGGTCCACGGGAACAACCGGCTGGAGATCATGTGGACGATCCTGCCGGCCATCATCCTTGTGATCATCGCGTTCCCGACGATCTTCACCCTCTTCAGTCTGGACCGGGACGCCTCCGCCGAGCCGGTCAGACTCCAGGCCTTCGGTTTCGAGCTGTGGCCGAGGGTGCAGCTCGGCGGTGTCCAGGTGTGGCCGATCGGGCGCGAGCCCCGTCCGCTCTCGCCGGGTCCCCCGCTGCCGATCGAGGTGATCGGCCACCAGTGGTGGTGGGAGTACCGCTACCCTGAGCAGGGCGGCCTCGTCAGCGCGAACGAGCTGATCGTTCCGACCGGCCGGACGATCGAGTTGAAGATGCGCTCGGACGACGTGGTCCACAGCTTCTGGGTTCCGCAGCTCATGGGCAAGCAGGACGTGATGCCGGCCCACGTGAACACGCTCTGGTTCGCGGCGGAAGAGCCTGGACAGTATTTCGGCCAGTGCGCCGAGTATTGCGGCATCCAGCACGCCCAGATGCGGATGAACGTCATCGCCTACAGCCCGGCCGACTTCCAGGCCTGGGTAGCCCGAAACCAGCGGCCGGCCCTGCCGACGACGGACCTGGCCCAGCAGGGCGAACAGATCTTCCGTGGCTATCCCTGCGTCGCGTGCCACAGGATCGACGGCACCTCGGCCCAGGGCACGCTCGCCCCGGACCTCTCCCACTTTGGCAGCCGGACGACGATCGCGGCGGGCATCCTGCCAAACACCCCGGAGAACCTGGCGCGGTGGCTGCGCAACCCGGACGAGGTCAAGCCGGGCAATCACATGGCCAACCCGCCGGCTCACTTCAACCTCGGTACGCTGTCGCGAGATTACCTGAACCTGCGCCCCTCCGAGGTCGAGGCGCTCGTCGAGTACCTGCATAGCCTAAAATAGGACCGTTGGGGCGGAGCGCCCCGCCCCCTACGGCCCACCCGGAGGACCGGCATGGCAACTACCCTCACTCGCCCTCCCGTCAGCGCTCCGGCCCCGTCCGCCCGGCCGGTGGTCGAGACCCCGCCGGCCTACCGGTGGT
>JACCZL010000569.1 GCA_013695975.1 Chloroflexota bacterium | reverse complement strand
ACACCACCAGGCTCATCACGCCTACTGATATAGGACCCAGGCCGGCCTCCCGCGCCGCGAGGCCGAACGCGACCGCGAACGGCGCCACCCCGAGCGTCAGCGGCAGCCCGGCCCGGAACCCCGCGGCCCAGCCCTGTTGCATCACCGTCATGCTAGCGGCCGCTGGCCATCTCGCCGCGGAGGGTCATCTCGATTCGGTCAAGCATCCTGACCAATGAAGGGACTCCCGTAGGGGCGATCGGCCGGTCGCCCTCTACCGATCCTACCCGATCGCCGGCGGCATTGGGAGAGGGCCAATCAAGGATGGATGATATACTTCAGGCATGGAAATCACGCTCGCCGGCCCGCGCGGGTTTTGCGCGGGGGTTTCGCGGGCTGTCGAGATCGTCGAGCGCTGCCTGGACATCTTCGGGCGCCCGGTCTACGTCAAGCACGAGATCATCCACAACCACCAGGTGGTGGCCGACCTCCGCGAACGCGGAGCCGTCTTCGTCGAGGACCTGGCCGATGTCCCCGATGGGGGGGTGTTGATCTTCTCGGCGCATGGCGTCCCACCCTCCGACCGTGCCGCCGCTCGGGCGCGCGGCCTGCGGGTGATCGACGCCACCTGCCCGCTCGTCACCAAGGTCCACCTGGAGGCGATCCGCTACGCCAGGCGCGGCTACCACGTCCTGTACATCGGCCACCGAGGCCACCCGGAGCCGATCGGTACCCTCGGCGAGATCGCGCCCGACCAGGGCACGCTCATCGAGACGGTTGAGGAGGCCGACCAGGTCAGCGTGCCGGACCCGAACCGCGTCGTCGTCCTGACCCAGACGACCCTCTCCGTCCAGGACACCCAGGCGATCCTCGAGCGGCTGCGGCGCCGCTTCCCCGGGCTCGAGCTGCCGCCCACGGAAGACATCTGCTACGCCACCACCAATCGCCAGGCGGCGGTGGCCGAGCTCTCGAAGGAGGCCGACCTGGTCCTCGTAGTCGGCTCGCGGACCAGCTCCAACTCGAATCGCCTGGTCGAGGTCGCCCGCGCGGCCGGCCGAGAGGCCCACCTGGTCCAGAGCTCGGAGGAGATCGATCCGGCCTGGATCGAGGGCGTCAGGACGGTTGCCCTGAGCAGCGGGGCCTCGGCGCCGGAGTACCTGGTCGAGGGAGCGGTCGCACGCCTCCGTGAGCTGGGGGCGACGACCGTTCGCGAGCGCGTCGTGATCGACGAGGACGTCACCTTCCCGCTCCCGCGCGAGCTGGTCGAGGCCGGGCGGTGAGCGCTCCCGACGATGTCGACCCGGGCGAGGACTCGGCCGTCGCGGTCGGAGACCACGCCGACCGCGGCGACTTCTCCGGCACGTCGAAGCGACGCCAGGGTCCCTACAGCGCGGCGCGCTGCGGCGAGTCTCCGCCGACCGAGCTGCTCGAAGGCATCCACCAGTTCAACGCCGGCGAGTTCTTCGACCAGCACGAGACACTCGAGACTCTCTGGCGGGCCACCGAGGACGACGTCCGCTACCTCTATCAAGGCATCCTGCTGGTCGGCGTCGGCTTCTACCACCTGGGCCGCGGCAATTATCACGGCGCCCAGGCCAAGCTGGCGGCCGGCATCGAGATGCTCGGCTGGTTTGCCCCGACCTGCCAGTCGGTCGACGTCGCCGACCTGATCGCCCGAGCCAATCGCTGCCTGGCGGACGTTCGCGAGCTTGGGCCCGAGCGGCTCGGCGAGTTCGACGGCTCGATCATCCCGCGGGTCCGCCTGCTAAACGCTGAGTGATGAGCACCCGAGCCACGGACGAGCGTGCAGCGTTCGGCGTGGAGCGTGCAGCGATCACGACCGGGTGCCTGGTGTCGGTCGCGGTGGGCGATGAGCCCGGGCTCAAGAAGCGTCCGGTCCGGGTCGGACGGCTCGTCATGGACCACGGCCTGGAGGGTGACCGTCACGGCGGTCGCGGGCCACGCCAGCTCAGCCTGCTCGACACGGCGGTGCTCGAGGCGATGTGTGCCGAGGGTATCGCCGTCGACTCGGGCGACCTGGGCGAGAACCTCCTGATTGCCGGCCTCGCCCTCGACCGCCTGGTACCGGGGACGAGGCTGCGAGTTGGCGCGGCGATCGTCGAGATCACTGGCGCCCGCCCGCTCTGCGGCGGCGTGCGCGCGGTCGACCCGCGTGCCCTCAAGGCGATGATCGGCCGGCCCGGTCAGATGGCCCGGGTCGTGGTCGCCGGCGAGATTCGCCCGGGCGACGCCGTCGAGCCGATCGTGGAGGGCGTAGCCACTGATCGGCTATAAGGGCCGGTGATGATCCGGCGCCCGGACTTGCTGCCCCTGGTGGAAGACGTGCTCGTTGGCGCCCGCTTCCTCTGGAGCCTGCCGGGCTTTCTGCGGCACCCGATCGGCCCGGAGCAGGCCCGGGCGATGCTCCGCCGCCGCCTCGAGCGTCGCGAGCCCGACTTCCTCGGGGTGGTGAAATGGGCCATCTACGAGCACGCCGGGAGCCCCTACCGAGAGCTGCTGGGCCTGGCCGGCTGCGAGTACGGC
>JACCZL010000531.1 GCA_013695975.1 Chloroflexota bacterium | reverse complement strand
GCGCAGGCGCAGGCGGTCCGTGCACTACGGTTGGCGGGTGCGGCCGCCGCCCTGCGCGCGGCGCTCGGCGCGATCCCCTCGCCCGCGGCGCAGACACTGCTGGAGCGGCGGCTCAGCTCCGCCCGGCAGGCCCTCGACGAGGATGCGGCCGCGATGGCCTGGAGTGAGGGGCAGGCGCTGTCGCTTGACGAGGCCGTTGCCTACGCGCTGGCAGCGCCGGGCGATCCCTGACCACGCTCGGGCCAGGACACGCCCTCGCGAGCGCTCCCCCCGGTTAGGTCCGATCCTGTGCCGGTGCCCGGCTACTCGCCTTCCGTGACCTCGAAGATCTCGTCCGCCTGCGCGCCGTGCGCCTCGCGATGCACGGCGATCGCGGCCTCTTTGCTCGGGGCTTCGGACAGGCAGAAGATCTTGCCGGTGGCCTCGTCGTACCAGTACTTCAGGAAGCTGACCCCGTGCTTCCCCTGAACCGCGAGGTCCTTCGCGTGGGCTTCCGCCACGGCTTCTGGCGTCAGGCCTTGCGCGTGATGGTGAACGTCGATAAATCGCGGCACTGTCATATCCCTCCCACTACGGCTAGGTCGAGCTCACCGTACGCTCGCCGGAGGGTGCCGACCATCCAGGCTACCGGGCTCGACTCTGTCCATCATACCCGGTCGGAAAACGTTCTGGATTGGGCGGCGAGCTGCTCGCCGATGTCGCCCCCGCGCCGACCCTCCGCGACCTGAAGGCCAACCCAAGCAGCTTGACGACCAGAACCTCGAATCGCCTACTATGGCTGAGCCCGGGAGGCTGAGAAGCCCGGGGGATGGGAAAGGAGCCGGCCGATGTTCGCACGGGGGCGTTTGGCAGCCCGACTAGTCACGATCGCACTGCTGTCTGGCCTGCTGTTGGTCAGCACCGTCGGAGCCGTGGGAGCGGCTGGCACGGTCGTGGCGACCGGGCTCGCCAACCCGCGGGGGATCGCCATCGCCGAGGACGGCACGCTGTACGTCGCCGAGGCGGGGCTGAGCGGCACCGAGGCCTTCACGCCGCCGCCGCCCTACCCGCCTTCGACCCGCGGCAACACCGGTCGGGTGACCAGGATCGCGCCCGGCGGCGCGAAGAGCACGGTCGCGGCCGACCTGCCGTCGTTGTCTCTCGGAGGCAACGAGAACGCCTTCGTCCTCGGGCCGGCCGGCCTGGTCATGGCCGGGGGCGTCCTGTGGCTAGCGAATGGGGCGATGGTCAACGGGCATCCTCCGGCGCCGAACGCGGCCACGCTCCTGCGCGTCGACCCGCGGACCGGCGCGGTGTCGATGGGTGCCGACGTCGCCGCCTACGAACGGGGCAGGAACCCGGACGGCTACGAGTTGACGTCCAACCCGTACGGTCTGACCCTCGGCCTGGGCGGTAACCTGTACGCGACCGACGCCGGTGGCAACGTGCTCTACCGGATCACCCCGAGCACCGGACAGTTGGACCTGGTGACGATCTTCGCCGGCCTGCCCGCCGCGGCCTCGAATCCGCAGCGTGGCGGCAAGAGTGAGCTCGATCCGGTGCCGACGGGCGTGGCACCCGGGCCCGACGGCAGCCTCTACGTCGGTCTGCAGGGCGGCGCGCCCTTCCCTTCGGGCGCGGCGAAAGTCCTCCGGGTGGCGCGCGACGGCACCGTCGGCGACGTGGTGGGTGGCCTGACCGCCGTGGTCGCTCTGACGGTCGGTCCGGACCGCCTCCTCTACGTCGTCGAGTTCGGCTCCTTCGACGGCGCGTCGCAGCCCCCCGACTGGAAGCCGGGCAGCGGCCGCGTCTTGCGCGTGCGGGCCGACGGGACGACGCAAGCCGTCGCCGACGGACTGAATGCCCCCAACGGCATCGCTTTCGACCGGGCCGGCGACCTCTATGTGACCGTGAACAGCAGCACCGCACCCCAGGCCGGGCCGCAGGGGCAGGTCGTACGCTTCGACGGGGTGGCGGCGGCCGGCGGGACGACCCCGCGGGCCCGCGCGCAGGTCCCGACCCAACTGCCCAGGACGGGATCGGGCGGTGATCCGTTGTGGGCCGGCCTGGCCGGCATCGGTCTGCTTCTCGCCGGACTCGGCATCGGGCGCGCGTTCGGACGCCGTTCCTGATCGGTGCGGCGCGGGATCTGCCGGCGCGGCAGCCGGCCCAGGGTTCCGTTGAGTCAGGATGACGGGATCAGGCGGCGCGGCTGTTCAGCACGGCTGAGGCCGTGTACGAGGCCAGCGGGACGATGCGTCTGCCAATGCTCTGGCCGGACTACGAGCGGGATCGTGCGGCTGTGTGGGCCAGGCTGAGCGAGGAAGCATTTGCCACCGCGTGGGCCGAGGGCCGGGCGATGGCGCTGGAGCAGGCCGTCGCCTACGCGCTGGATGCGCCCGTCCCCGCCTGACCCTGCTTCGCTGTTACCGGACCGTATGCTGAAGGGAATGCGGGCATCCCGACCACGGCCTGCTGATCATGGGCCCGCCGGAGGGAGCGATGCGCGGTCCTAAGCCACCAGCGGTCGTGTTGACCGCCGAGGAGCGGCAGGGGCTGGAGGTCCTGGCCCGCCGCCACTCCGTCGGGCAGCAGATGGCAGTGCGCGGCCGGATCATCCTGGCCGCCGCCGAGGGCCTGAATAACCGGGAGATCGCCGGCCGGCTCGGGCTGACGGTCAACACCGTGCGCCACTGGCGACGTCGCTGGCTCGGGTTGCAGGCGATCCCGCTGGCCGAGCTGAGCGTCGAGGAGCGGCTGGTCGATGTGCCCCGGCCCGGGGCGCCGGTGCGGATCACCGCGGACCAGGTCTGCCGGATCATCGCCCTGGCCTGCGAAGCGCCGGCCGGGTCCGAGCGCCCGATCAGCCAGTGGACCGCCCGGGAAGTGGCCGAGGAAGTCGTCAAGCGCGGCATCGTCGAACGGATCTCCTCGCGCCACGCGGCGCGCCTGCTTAAAATCAGGCGCCGTCCAGCCCCACCTGGTGCGATATTGGCTCACGCCGACTCCCGATGAGGAGCTGTGGCCTAAGGTCGCCGCGATCAACGCCGTCTACCGGGAGGCGCCGAGCCGCGCCGAACGGGGCGAGCGGACCATGAGCACCGACGAGCTGACCGGCGTCCAGGCGCTGGAGCGGAAGCATCCGGGCCTGCCGTTGGTCCCGGGCAAGGTGGAGCGGCGCGAGTTCGAGTACGTCCGCCACGGCACCCGCTCGCTCATCCTCAGCCGAGACGTTGTCAGCGGCGAGGTCGTCGCCCCGTCCTGCGGCCCGACCCGCACCGAGGCGGACCTCCTGGCCCACATCCGAGGCGTAGTCGCGACCGACCCCACAGCGACCCGCTGGCATTTCGTGACCGACAACCTGAATACCCACCAGTCGGCCTCGCTGGTCGAGTGGGTCGCCGAGGTGTCCGGCCTCACCGATGACCTAGGCGTCAAGGGCGAATCCGGCGTCCTACGGTCACAGGCCACCAGGGCGGCCTTCGTCAGCGACCCAAGCCACCGGATCGACCGACGGCTGGTCGGTATGGCTATAGAAGCGCGCGGTGAGGTGGGGACGACGGAGAACTCGACTGCCTTCGCCACTCGCCGCAGCAGGTGCCCAGACGGCACTAACTCCTCTAGTGGGTCACGCCGCAATTGATTGGT
>JACCZL010000521.1 GCA_013695975.1 Chloroflexota bacterium | reverse complement strand
CTACCGAGCGCTCGGGGCCGACGCCGCGCGGGCGATGACCGACGCGCTGCGCCGCGCTCAGCCAGACTGGACCGAGCACGACCTGGCCGGAGCGGGGGCCGAGGCGCTCTGGAGGCGTGGCATCCACCCGGCCCTGACCCTGGTCGGCGGCGAGCGGCGCCTGCCCCGCTACCGCCACCCGACGGCCGGCCCCGAGCGTCTCGGCGAACGGGCGATGCTGGTGTTGTGCGGGCGGCGCCACGGGCTCTACGCCAGCCTGACCCGCTTCGTCTATTTCCGCGACCCGACCGCGGAGGAGCGGCGTTTGACAGAGGACGTCGCCCGCGTCGAGGCCGCCGCCTGGGCCGCCTCGACCCCGGGGGCGACTCTCGGCGCGGCCTACGCTCGGATCGTCGAAACCTACGCCGCCCTCGGCCACTCCGGCGCCGAGCTGGACCACCACCAGGGCGGCACGACCGGTTACAGCTCGCGCGAGGCGCTCGGACTGCCCGACCAGGACACCAGGATCGAGGCAAACACAGCGCTCGCCTGGAACCCCAGCCTGCCGGGCGCCAAGATCGAGGACACCGCGATCACGGGCGAACAGGGGATCGAGGTGTTGACCGTCGATCCGGACTGGCCGACCGCGACCGTCGAGGGGCGCGCTCGGCCCGAACTCCTGGTCGTGTAGGGGCAATCGATCGGCCAACCCAACGGGGCTAGTACCCGTGCCGTGCGCCCCGCAAGTTATGCACAAGTACATACGAGCCCGGGCTCGAGCGGTGCTAGACTGCCTACACGGGATAGTTTCGCGGTTCCTTCGACCGCGAGTTGAGGCGCGGGCACCCTGGTGGCCGCGCGCTCGCTGACGAGACTACCTAGTCGTGGTAGGAGTCAGCGACGCATGACGGTGCCGCCTGGAGACGTCCAGCGCCCCAACGGTCGGCTGCTCACGACCCTCGAGCGGCTACTCGAGATCGACGCCACCGATCTCAAGGTGACGCTCGATCAGGCCTCGCAGATGGTCGCCGAGGCGCTCGACTCGGACAAGGTCGACGTCTTCCTCTACGAGCCGGCCAGCGACACCCTTGTCGCGCTGGGCACCAGCGACACGCCGATGGGGCGCCAGCAGCACGCGAGCGGCCTGAACCGCATGCCTCTTGCGAACGGCGGTCCGGGGGTCAAGACGTTTCAAAGCGGTGCCTCGTACGTCAGCGGGCGGATCGACCGCGACCCGGATGCCATCAAGGGCATGGTCCAGACGCTCGGGGTACGCAGCGAGATGGACTGCGCCCTCGACGTCGACGGCGACCGCCGTGGGATCGTCCACGTATCGTCCCAATCCGAGGACGCCTATTCGGACCGCGACCTTCGTTTCCTCGAGGCCGTGAGTCGCTGGATCGGGATGGTCACCCACCGCGCCGAGCTGGTCGAGCAGATGACCGCGGCGGCCGTCGAGCGCGGCCGCCGCGCCGCCACCGAGGAGCTGATCAGCTTGCTGACCCCGCGCCAGCAGGAGATCGCCGCCCTCATCGCGAGCGGGCTGACCAACGAGCAGATCGGCCTCCGGCTGGACGTGACGAAGGGCACCGTCGCCAACCACGTCGAGCACATCCTCCAGCGCCTCGGCGCCGACCGCAGGACCCAGATCGCGGCCTGGGTCGTGGAGCAGAATCTGGCGCGGCCGACCGTGGATGGCCACGCCTCGTAGCGGCCCGCCCGCCATCCTTGCGCACCATCGACAAGAGATATGCACATCTACACATGACCAGAGGCGCGAGACACGGTACGCTTAGCAGAGCCCTGCGCGGTGGTCGCTCTCCCTCCCCCGGTAAGCGGCCAGAGCCACGACGGGCGCAAACCTCCCCCAGTTGCGCCGTGTTGAGACCCTCCTCCCAACACGGCGCATCTGCGTCCGCGGATTGGGGGCGACATGGTAGATCGGTCGAGCGCAACCGCGGATCGACAAGGGGGCAGCGCGATGGAAAGACCAGAAGGCGCCGCGCGGAGCGGCGAGCTGAGCGTGGACGAGCTGGGCGAGCACGAGATCTTCGACCTCCCCAACCGCGAGGCGATGTCGCTGATCCAGCCAGGCCTCGGCCTCATCGAAGGCAACGTCGTGCAGCCACCGCAGCCGGCGATGCCCGGCGCGGACGGCGCGCCGTCCGCGCCGACCGATGCGACGCCGCCCACCGGCGGGCCGTCGCCGCGGTCAATGCCCCCAGAGCC
>JACCZL010000463.1 GCA_013695975.1 Chloroflexota bacterium | reverse complement strand
AGCTGAAAACCGACCTCGCCGACCACCTGCCCAAGCCGGTGCATCCGCACGTGCCGATCGAGAGAACCGCCGAACGCGATCGTGAGTCCGCCGTGCTCGAACCCCGGTGGTGACATCGTCCGCAGCTTCCCCCTGACCAGCTCGTGGCGCTGGCCATCGCTTGGCAGTCGCAGGAGCTCCTCCGCGGTCATCAGCTTGGGCTCAACAGCCATCGGTGCTCCTTCCCGCCCGGGGCACGCGTCCCCACGCCCGCTGCTGACTACAGTGTAGCGCTCGCGATGTGGTATGCCATAGGGCCATCCTGCAGGATGCGCCGCACGCACAGGGGAGGATGCATGGACGATCAGCGACTCTCGATGCCGATTGGCGAGGCGATGTTCACCCAGCGGGCGATCCGCCGCTTCCGGCCAGACCCGATCCCGATGGAGGACATCCGGCTGATCCTGGAAGCGGCCTCCAAAGCGCCCAACGGCGGCAACCAGCAGATCGCGCGCTTCCTGGTCGTGACCGACCGCGCCCAGATCCGGGAGTTCGGCCGGCTCTATCATCAGGCATGGTGGGCCAAGCGCCGCGACGAGCATGGGTGGAAGGGGCCCGAGGACATCCCCGCCGAGAACCGCAACTACCGCTCGGCGATGCTCCTGGCCGACGAGATGGGGGATGCGCCGTGCGTGATCTTCGCCCTGGCCATGCCTCCCGGCGCCCCCTACTCGGTGCTGCCGGCGGTCCAGAACCTGATGCTGGCCGCCCGCGCCCTCGGCATCGGCTCCGTCCCGACGACCCTCCACCCGGAGGTCATGGACCGTTTCAACGCCATGTTCGGGATCCCGGAGGTCGTCAGCTTTCACTTCTGCATCCCGCTGGGCTACCCCCGCGGCAGCTTCGGGCCGACCAGCCGTCGACCGACCTCGGAAACGACCTACCTCGATCGCTGGGACGCCCCGGTTCCCTGGACGTAGCAGGCGCATCCGATGTCGGGGCAGGGCGAGGCAGGGCAAGCCTGCCCCGATGAGGCGACCGGAGCCCACCCGGATAGCGCTGATACACCGCCGGACAGTGGTGCTCGCGGTGGGGATCGGGCAGGGTCGTGCCGGTCAGACGCCCGCAAACACGCGAGGTCGCGGCAACGGCTCGCCGCGCTGTTGCCGCGACGCGACGAGCCCCTCGATCAGATCCTTGCCCCGCTGGAGTGCTTCCTCGTAGGTGGCGCCGTGGGTGTGGACCAGGTCGCCCCACTCCGGAAAGCTCACGACGTACGCCCGGTCCTCATCCGACCATTCGATCACGATCGAGTAGCGCAGTTGCTCGCTCATGGGTGCCTCCGCTGTGCTTCGCGCGCCAACTGGACGGCCTCGCGCACGTCACGCTCCTGATAGTGATGGGCATCTGTGCCGTCCCGGCCGGCGAGGTTGACCTCGACGCCGGGCAGGAGCGGGTGCGTCCAGATCTGATGGCTCCCGGCCTGCCGAGCCACGCCCCAGCCCACCCGGCGCAGGTCGGCCCGTAGCTGCCGGACTTTGCGCGGCATAGTCCCCCGCTCCATCGCATGCTACACCACCGCCGTGTGAGAACCACCAGGGCCCGCAGATGCTCCAGTGAGCTCGAACGAGCGGATACCGTGCTGGGAGCTCCCAGGCGGGGAAGCTCGCGAGGCTCGCGAGAGCTGGCGGCCGGGGCAGCGGACTCACAACGACGGGTTAGTGACTGAGCTGAGCCGCGCTCTGCCGAGCCGCCTCCTCCACGCGGGCAGGGCTCCCGCCACGTTGTAGCCATCTCGCGGGCGTCTCCCCTTCGAGGAATGGCTCCGGGGTCACGAACCAGGACGCGACCGTGTACGGGCTGAACACAGCGCCGGCGAACGCTTCGAGGATGGCCGGGAGCGCCGGGTACGTGCGCCCCGATGCTGCGAACTGGAAGGCTGGGAAGACCAAGTGCCCGCTCTGCGTGGCAAGTCCCAGGAGCTGACGTCGCTTCACCAGCTCGTCTACAGCCCGCGGCGTCCGTGCCCGAAGCCGCTGCCGAACCTGCTCGCTATCGAGGAGCTCGCCCAGGTGCCGGCGCCAGAGGGCCTCGATCTCGGATGGGTCGAGATCGTGTGGATCGCCGTCAGACGCCGAACGGCTGGTTGTTCGCCGAGAAACCTTGGGTGATGCGCGCGACACCTCGTGCATGCGGATCCTTCTCCCCGCTCATTATAGGCGCCATCCCACGGACGCATGGCTCCCCCCGGACTTCGCCGGTTTCCGCGCCGATCGACGGCGGGGACCGGCGTCCCGAGCTTACACCTCGCGCGGGATGCTGCCCGCGAATCACTTGAGCTTGACAGCATCGTTGTCAACCCTGCCAAGATGCCCCCCGCCCCACGCTGGTCACCTTCGGCATCTTCGGCCTCCTCGTGGTCATCTTGGGGTCCAGCGCGGGCCGAGGTGACCATCCGCGGCGGGCTCGGATTCGCCGGCAGTATCCGCCCGGGGCTGTACCGAGATGGCTATTTCACGGTCGTCAGGACCAGGCAGGCGTTGGTGCCGCCGAAGCCGAAGGCGTTGTTCAGGACGATCCGGGGCCGGCGTTGGAGGCCGGCTGGGGGGATCAGGTTGAGGACGCAGTCGGGGTCGGGGTGGGCGAGGTTGGCCGTGCCGGGCAGGAAGCCGCGGTCGATCGCGAGCGCGCAGAGCGCGGTCTCGATGGCGCCGGATGCGCCGAGGGGGTGGCCGTAGAGCCCCTTGGTCCCGCTGATCGGGATGCGGGCGGCGTGCTCGCCGAGCGCCAGGTGGATCGCGGCGGCCTCGGCGCGGTCGCCGAGCGGGGTCGCGCTGGCGTGGGCGTTGACGTACTCGACATCGCTCGGTTCGAGCTCGGCGTCAGCCAGGGCCGCGCGGATCGCGCGCGCCGCCTGGCGACCGTCCGGCAGGGGGACGGTCATATGATGGGCGTCGTTGGTGGTGGCGTAGCCGCGGACCTCGGCGTAGATCCTGGCGTCCCGTGCGCGGGCCCGATCGAGGCTCTCGAGGATGAGGACGGCTGCCCCCTCGCCCATGACGAAACCGTCGCGGCCGGCATCGAACGGACGGCTGGCTTGCCACGGCGTCTCGTTCGCCGTCGACATTGCTTTGATCAGGGCGAACGCCCCGAAGGTGAGCGGGGCGAGCGGCGCCTCGACACCGCCGGCCAGGATCAGCGGGGCCTCGCCAGCACGGACCAATCGAAACGCCTCGCCGATCGCAATCGTGCCGGAGGCGCAACTGTTGCCGTTGGCGAGGACAGGCCCACGCAGCCCGAGCTCGATGGCGACATTGCTGGCGCCGACCCCGCCAAAGACGGCCAGCGCGAGCGCCGGGCTCACGCCAGCCAGCCCACGCTCCAGATAAGCCCGGTGCTGCTCCTCGCCGTAGGCGACACCGCCGAGGGCGCTGCCGATGTAGCAGCCGGCCCCGTCGCCGCCGACGGCCCCCCAGGCGAGGCGCGCGTCGCCGATGGCCTGGACGCTGGCGGCGACGGCGAGCTGCGAGAAGCGGTCGAGGCGGCGGGCGCGGCGGGCGTCCATCGAGTCGAGCGGGTCGAAGTCGTCGATCTCGGCGGCCAGTCTCGAGCGGAATGGAGTCGGATCGAAGCGGGTGAGGGTCCGCACGGCCGATGCGGGTGGGGCGGCATCCGTCCCGACGACGCCACGCCAGAGGCCATCGACGCCACTCCCGACCGGCGTGATCACTCCGATGCCGCTGATGACGACGCGGTGATTGGGTGTCATGGTCTGAGGAGGGCCCAGCAGTACGCGGGGTGCAGGGCGCGGGACGGTGGCTCCAGGTCGCCGAGGATGTTGCCGAGCCGGGCGCCCAGCTCGGGGCGGCGGTTCAGACAGCCGATCGCGTAGTTCATCAAGGCGGGGACTCGGACGAAGAGCTGGATCAGGGCGCAGAGGCGCTCTTTGGCCCGGAACGCGGCCCGTCGGGCCGCCGCATACTCCGAGGCTGTCGTGGCCGCGTCCGCGCCGTCGCTCAGGGTGCGA
>JACCZL010000442.1 GCA_013695975.1 Chloroflexota bacterium | reverse complement strand
CTGCAAGCGGTCGAGGAGTTAGAATCCCTGATGGAGGACACGCGCACGAGCGCGCGTCGAGATGCTCTCATCGCAGCGGGCTACGATGGCGTGGTCGTTCAGTACGGCCCTGGCGACACATGGGTCGTGGCGCTCCACAACGATCAGGTCAAGGTAGTCTGGAGGACCTGACATGAGCGGCAGAAGGCCCAATTGGGAACGGACGGTTCCCAGAGGCCAGTCGTGGGGCAGTTGCGCGGACTGCATGCATCTGGGGCCCCAGATGACGTGCTCGGCGTTTCCGGACCGCATCCCGCTCGCCATCGTGTCGGGCGAAGTCGACCACCTGGTAGTCCGCCCCGGGCAGGTCGGTGACACCATCTTCGAGCGCAAGCCGAGCCGCCGCCGCGTATCCGCGGGCGTGGTTGCCCGTCCCGGCACCTCGGAGCCTGACGAAGTGGGGCCATAACGGGACGGCCTTGACGCCGCGCGAGTAGCTGGCTCGGCTTGACGCTCAGGTCGAGCCCGAGCACTGGCGGGATGCCCTGGAGTTCTCTGCGTCCGCGAGAGGCGAGGTGCATCCGGAGCTGAGCTTCATGGATTTGGAGCGTGCGCATGGCGCGAGGGCGGTCGTGACCAACATCGTGAGCTTCGAGCAGGGAGCCACGACGGAGCGCGATCGCGCGACGGTCTAATTTCGGCCATGGCTAGTCTCGGCCCGGCAGGATCGCCGCCCAGATTCCCTGGTTCGGCCTGATCTCGACGGTCACGCTTCGCGGCGAAAGTCCCCCAGGATGCGCCACAGCTCGTCGCGGACCACCGGGCCGACCACGCGGCGCTCGCCGCCGACGAGCAGGACCCGCTCCCGCTCGGTCACTCGGCCGATCCGCGTGGCGGGGATGCCGCGCTCGTCGAGCCCGGCGATCATCGACGTTGGGTCCGGGCAGGCGATCAGGAGAGCGCCGCTCGAGATCAGGCGAAGCGGGTCGGCTCCGAAGACGGCACAGACCTGACGGGTCTCCTCCAGGACCGGCACGTCCTCGGCGACGACCTCGTAGCCCCTGCCGGACGCCTCGGCCACCTCCCAGAGGGCCCCAAGAACCCCACCCTCAGTCGGGTCGTGGAGCGCGGTCGCCCCCAGCTCGGCCGCCAGGACTCCTTCCGGGACGACGCTCAGCCGCGCCGAGAGGGCCCGGGCCCGGGCGATCGTCGCCGGATCGAGGCGGCCGCGCAGGCGCTCCTCCAGGTCGGTCGCCAGGATCGCCGTTCCCTCCAGCGCAGCCGCCTTGGTCAGCACCAGCGCGTCGCCCGGCCTGGCGCCGGCCGAGCTGACCAGACGCTCGCGGCGCACCCGCCCGACGGCCGTCATCGTGACGATCGGCGCGGTCAACCCTGGGGCGACCTCGGTGTGGCCGCCGAGGACTTCGATGCCCAGCTCGAGCGCCGCGCGGTGGACATCCTCGACGACCCGCTGGATGTCCGACTCGTCGGCGCTCTCGGGGAAGAGCAGCGTCGAAAGGACGCCGACCGGCCGCGCCCCCATCGCGGCGACGTCGTTGCAGGCGACGTGGACACCGTACCAGCCGGCCCCGGCCCCCGCTCCGGTGATCGGGTCGCTCGACAGGACGCAGACCTCGTCGCCGAACAGGACGGCGGCGGCGTCCTCGCCGAGCCCAGCATGCACGACCACGTCGTCCCGCCGCACCCCGAGCCGCCCCAACACCAACCGCCCCAACGCGTCGGGATCGAGCTTACCCGTTTTCATGATCCGTGAGGATGGGAGTGTACCGTGAAATCGGGAGGAAGCGACGATCTCTGCACCGCGACCGCGAGGGAGCGGCCCGGCCGCGGAATAGGAGCATCTCATCGCCGAGTCGGCGGCCTCAGCGGAGGTCAAGGACGCCAGCGGCAAGCTCGTCGGTCGAGCGACGTTCATCCAGGCCCTCGATGGCGTCCAGGTGTCCGCCTCGTTCCAGGGCCTGCCGCCGGGCGAGCACGGGATCCATCTCCACGCGGCCGGGGCGTGCGAGTCGCCGGGCTTCACCAGCGCGGGTGGACACTTCAACCCGGCCGCCCCCCAGCACGGCCGCGCCAACCTCCAGGGCGCGCAGGTCGGCGACCTCCCCAATCTCAGGATTATGGCCAGCGGCGCCGCCGCGATGAGCGTCGTCGCAAAGGGCGTGACGCTGGGCACTGGCCCCAACTCGCTCTTCGACGCCGACGGCAGCGCCCTGGTGATCCACGCGGATCCCGACGACGGGATGCTCGACTCGACCGGCGACTCCGTCGATCGGATCGCCCGCGGCGTCCTCGTGGCGGCCGCCGGCCAGACCCCATCGGCCCTGCCCCGCACCGGCGACGCCAGCATCCCGCTCGAGCCCCTGGCCGCGGCCGGTGGCCTGCTCGCTTGCGTCGGCTTCGCCCTCCGCCGCGCCTTCCGCCACGGCTAACGGCCCATCCAATGCCCCGCATCATTTCCACAGCGGGGCTGTGAAACGTGTCCGGATGCGAGTACACTGGATACCCGAAGCGCCCGCCGCGGACATCTGACCGCCTGTCCGAGCGCGACGCCACGGACGTCCCGGCGATGCGAGCTGATCGTGTGATCGGCCGACCGTAGAGGCCACCGCGGAGCCGGCGGGTCGGGCCGGGAGTGTGATCGGTGAACACCTTCGAGATCACGGTCCAGCGCCAGGCGGGCGACGGCTGGCCCGTCGTCGTCGAGCAGAGCCGGCCGGGGGTGTTTCTGCCGGTCCGCGGCGAGGGCGTCCTCCGGCTCGATCCGGTCGAGCTCAGGAGCCAGGCGACCGCGCGCGACTACGGCACAGTCCTGGGCCGGGCCCTCTTCCGCGACGCGGTCGCCCGCGCCTTCGATCGCGCCCGCGCCGAGAGCGAGGATCGCCTGCACGTCCTGCTCTTCGTCGAGGCCCCGGACCTCAGGGCCCTGCACTGGGA
>JACCZL010000428.1 GCA_013695975.1 Chloroflexota bacterium | reverse complement strand
GCCTACAGCAGCGGCAGCGGTGGCGGCGGCTACACCAGTGGTGGTGGCGGCGGTTACAGCGGTGGTGGCGGTGGCGGTGGCGGTTACGGCGGCCCGCGCCGCGAGCGGGAGATGTTCACGGTGACGTGCTCATCGTGTGGCAACGAGGCTCAGGTGCCGTTCCAGCCGCGTGGCGACAAGCCGGTCTACTGCTCGGACTGCTTCGCCAAGCAGCGCGGCACCAGCAGCAGCTACGGTGGCGGCGGCGGCCGCGGGTATCGCTAACCCCGTCCATTCGGATAGACTTCGCGGGTGGACCGGCAACTGCTGGTCCACCCGACGACGCTCCGGGCCGGTGGCGTTTTCACCCAGCGTGGCGGGGCAGCGTGCCGCGCGGCTCAGCCGCGCGGCAGTGAGGAGAGGGAACAGGAATGCACGTGTCCGCCCGCGAGGGTGAACCTTTCGAGGAGCTGTTCCGCCGCTTCAAGCGCGGCGTCGAAGCGGCCGGCATCCTCCGAGACTATCGTCGGAAGCAGCGCTTCAAGCCGGCTCACGAGGAGCGGCGCGACAAGATCAGGGCTGCCCAGCGTAAGCGGCGCCGCGCCCGCTCCCGCACCTGAGCACGGCGCCGGCCCGGCCGCGGCACGGCCGGTGGTGAGCTCCGTCCAGGCACGCTCCGAACGCCGGGCGTGCTCTGGCCTCTACGCCCATGGCCAACGGCGAGGGCCTGAGCCGGACTATACTCCGCCTGGACTACGCTAGCTGAGGGATGCATGCTGCTGGCGGTGGACGTCGGCAACTCGAATATCGTCGTCGGCGCCTTTGATGGAGAGACCCTCCTCCCGAGTTGGCGGCTGACCACGGACCGTCGGCGGACGACCGATGAGTACGCGGTCCTGCTTCGGGGTTTACTCGAACACCACGATGTCCGCCCGTCCGACATCCGCGGCGTTAGCCTCGCCTCGACCGTGCCGGCGCTCACCCAGACCTTTTGCCAGCTTGCCGAGCGGTACTTCGAGGTCAGGCCGGTCGTCGCCCACGCCGACCTCCAGACCGGTATCGTCGTAGCCACGGACAATCCACTCGAGGTCGGGCCGGACCGCATCGTCAACGCCCTGGCGGCGATGCGCCGGCATCGGGTGCCCGCCATCGTCATCGACATCGGGACGGCGACCACCTTCGACGCGGTCACGGCCAGAGGCGAGCTGCTTGGCTGCGCCATCGCGCCGGGGATCGAGAGTGCGATGGAGGGGCTCGTCGCGCGGGCGGCGCGGCTCTTCAGCGTTGAGCTGAAGGCCCCGTCGGCCGCGATCGGCCGCAACACCGTGGCGTCGATCCAGTCGGGCGCCGTCTTCGGCTACGTCGGGCTCGTCGAAGGGCTCGTCGAGCGTATCCGCGGCGAGATGGACGGCGACCCACTCGTCATCGCGACCGGCGGGCTGGCGCCAATTGTCGTGCCGCAGACGAAGGTCGTCGACGTGACGGACCCTGACCTGACCCTGCACGGGCTGCGCTTCCTGTACGAAGCCGTCCACCAGCACCCATCGGCCGTCGGCCTGCCAAACCCCGTCGGTCGGGGTGGTTGGCGAACCGCCCCTCCGGCCACTGGCTGAGAGCGATGGCCGCGTACGAGGTCCTCAGCGGCAAGCGGGTCGTCCTCGGCGTCAGCGCCAGCATCGCGGCTTACAAGGCGGTCAGCGTCGCGAGCGCCCTGACTCAGGCCGGTGCGCTGGTCGACGTGGTCATGACGCCCGAAGCGCAGGAGCTGGTCCGGCCGCTCAGCTTCCAGGCGATCACCCATCGTCCGGTCCTGAGCGAGATGTTCCACCTGCTCGCTGAGACGGACATCGGGCACGTAACCCTCGGACACCGGGCTGATGTCGTGGTGGTGGCGCCGGCGACGGCCCACACGCTGGCCAAGCTCTCGCTCGGGCTCGCGGACGACCTCATCACCACCACCGTCCTGGCGACGCGGGCGCCGCTAGTGCTCGCACCGGCGATGGACGCTGGGATGTACGACAATTCGGCCGTCCGCGAGAACGTGGCGCGGCTGCGCGAGCGCGGCGCGGTCGTGGTCGAGCCCGAGTGGGGCCGGATGGCGTCCGGCCTGGTCGGGCAGGGTCGGCTCGCCGAGGCCCCGACGATCGTCGAGACCCTCCGGGTGGTCCTCGGGCGCGGCGGCGACCTGGCCGACTGGCGGGTCGTCGTCACCGCTGGCGGGACCCGCGAGGCGATCGATCCGGTCCGCTTCGTCTCCAACCATTCGTCGGGCAAGATGGGGTACGCGGTCGCCGTGGCGGCCCGCGATCGTGGGGCCGAGGTGGTGCTGATCAGTGCCCCGAGCGCCCTGGCGCCCCCGCTTGGGGTCGAGTCGCGGCCGGTCGTCAACGCAGAGGAGATGCACCGCGCAGTCGCCAAGGCGATCGACGCCGCCGACCTGCTCGTGATGGCCGCTGCTGTCGCCGACTACCGTCCGCGGCAGGCCGCCGATCGGAAGATCAAGAAGCACGGCGGCGAGCTCCTCCTGCGGCTGGTCCCGACCACCGACATCCTGGCCGACACGGCTGGGATGGCGAACGATTGCCTGATCCGCGTCGGCTTCGCGGCCGAGACCGACGAGCTGATCGAGCACGCCCGGGGCAAGCTCGAGCGCAAGCGGCTCGACTTGATCGTCGCCAACGACATCAGCGAGCTCGAGAGTGGCTTCGGCAGCGACACGAATCGCGTCGTCCTGCTCGATCGGACCGGCGGACGCCGCGACCTGCCGTTGCTGCCCAAGCCTGAGGTCGCCCACCACATCCTCGACGAGGCCATTCGGATCCAAGCGGAGCGGATCGGGTGATCGACCGCCCGGCAGTTGCCCGGGCCATCGCCGAGCTGCTGCGGGCGATCGGCGAAGACACCACTCGCGAGGGCCTGGCCCGCACCCCGGAGCGGGTCGCCGAGATGTACGCCGAGATCTTCGGCGGCCTCCACGAGGACCCTCGCGTGCTGCTCAGCGGCGGCTTCGACGAGGCGCACGAGGAGATGGTGGTCCTCCGCGACATTCGCCTCCAGTCGGTCTGCGAGCACCACCTGTTGCCGTTCGTCGGGACGGCCCACGTCGGCTAC
>JACCZL010000406.1 GCA_013695975.1 Chloroflexota bacterium | reverse complement strand
CTCGAGCAGCTCATCTACCCGGGCCTCGGAGAGCACGCCGCCGAGCTCTTCGCACGCGGCCACCACGTCGCGCCAATCACGCGCCGAGATCACCTCGACGCCGTAGATCCCTGCGAGCTCGCCGAGTCCCGCCCGCAGTCCCTCTCCCCAGTCCGCTCCGGCAACGAACGCGACCGGACGAGCCCGCTCGGCGCGGAAGCCCGTCTGGTGCACCTCGATCACGCCGGCCGCCTCGACGACGCCGAACACGGAGAAGTCGACCGGCGCCATGGCGTGGTCGTCCTCGACCGAGGCGACGTTGTCGGTGAAGAGGCGCCTCGCCGGCCCGGGCCTCGGATGCCAGGCATAGAGACCGCAGGAGCACCCGGGCTGCGGTGCGGGCCCGTCGTGCAAGTGCTCCGGCACGCCGCAGCGTGCACGGGTCCAGGCGCCGCCGGGCTCCCAATCGGCCTCGGTGACCAGGGCTTCGAGCCGGGTCGTCGACGAGGGCAGCCCGATGCGGACGGTCCAGGCCCGGAGCCCGAGGATGGTCCCGCTGAAGAGTGGCGAGTCGGCCGTCATGGCCCGGGTGTCGGTGGCCCCTTCACCTACCTGACGAACGCGGAATAGCTCGCCCCCGAACTTTCCGTCCGATGGGCTCGATACGTTTTCATCACGGTGGCGCTCGTACGCCGCCGACCCGCCAAAACATGGGGACCTTGGGAGAGGAGAGGAAACCGCGAACTTTCGTGAATTGAACGACGCCGAGCTCTATGAGCTCTCAGACGACGAACTCATCGCCTACATCGTCAAGGCCCGCGCCGCGGGCCGGTCGAGCGCAGCCGAGCTCGGTGTGCGGATCCTCGCCTTCAAGCAGGAGCGCCAGGTGACGGGGTTCATGTTCAACCAGCTCGGCAGCAAGGGCCCCGAGGTCGTCGAGCAGGTCGCCGCCCGCACCATCGCCGACGCCATCGCCGCCGCGGCGTCCTTCGAAGGCGAGTCGATCGAGGAGTTCCGCGGCTTCCTCTTTCGGATCGCGCACCGCCGGCGCGTTGACTACCTGCGCAAGAACCGGGTCGACGAGGTCCCGCTGGTCAACGAGCACGACGAGGACGCCCGCGAGCGGGAGTTTGCGGGCGGCGGCGACCCGCTCGAGGCCGTGGACCGCGCCAGCGTCTTCAACCAGGCCTTCGAAGAGCTCGGAAAGGACTCCCACAAGCTGGTAGTTCTCCTGACCGTCTTTCACGACCTTCCGGCCAAGGAAACCGCCGAGCAGGTCAACCGTCAGTTCGCCGCCGACTCCGACGACCCCATGACCGAGCAGAATGTCAACAAGATCAACAGCCGCTTCCGCAAGCGGCTGGACGAGCTTCTCGATGACTGACGTCGACACCCTTCTCCGCAGCTACATAGAGCGCTTCCAAGCGGGGGGATCTGTGGACGCGTCAGACCTGCTCGACCAACTCGAGGGCAAGGACCGCGAGCGCCTGTCAGCGCTGATCGACGGCTACCTCGAGCACGGCGCGCCCCCGCAGGCGTGGAACGCGGGGCAATTCGAAGGATCAGTGGCCCAAAAGGCGACCGAGCTGGTCCGGGACAAATGGGAGGCCGAGGCGCAAGAGCTCCCCAAGATGCTCGTCGAGCGGCGTAAGCAGGCGAAGCTCCACCGCTCGTCGTTGGTCAAGAGCCTTGCCGAGGCGTTGGGCTTTCCTCAAGAGGAGGCCAAGGTCGCCCACTACTACAACGCGATGGAGCACGGCTGGCTATCGCCCCGCGGGGTATCCGACAAGGTCTTCGACGCGCTGGCGAGCCTCCTGGACACCAGCGCCGACGCTTTACGCAAGGCGGGCGAGTCCGTAACGCCATCGGCCGGCGGCGAACCGGGGGCGGTTTGGGCGCGAACAGCGCCGTCCGCGCGAGCGGAACCACGCGTGGAAGCCGACGCATCCGACCAGCTAGACGAGGCACTTGAAGACAGAACCGAGGATTGGGACGAGGTGGACCGCCTGTTCAGGGCGCGTGAGTCAAGTTAGGCTCGCGCAGCGATGACCGCCGCCGAGCTCGAAGAGCGCGCCGACGCCCTCCTGGCCGAGGTGCCCGAGTGGATCTGGGACG
>JACCZL010000393.1 GCA_013695975.1 Chloroflexota bacterium | reverse complement strand
GGCCGCTCGAGGTCGGACAGGAGGCGGGATGGCGGCACGGACGGGTGGTCCAGGCCGAGCAGCGCGTGCTTGCTCCAGCGGAAGTACCAGTTCGGGTGGCCGGCCCACTCGACGTCGAGCGAATCGGTGTAGCGGAACGGCAGCTCGACCTGCTTCGCCCGCAGCTCCTCGACGATGACCCGGTTGTACACTCGCAGAATGCGGCATGGACGACCGTCGCGGTGGTACCAGAGCTCTCGGCCCCGCTTCTGGACCGTCGTCGGACAGACGGCGCGCACGCCCCAGAGCTTCTCGGTCAGGGCAAAGTCGGGGTAGGTCTTCTGGGTCGGCGGGTCGAGGTCGAAGAGGACGACGTTTTCGGGCGGGTGGCCGCCCAGGATCGCCTCGCCGACGATTCGGCAGTAGCCGTCGGCGTCGAGGCCAGAGAGGAAGCAGTTGAGCCGCTCGCCGTTGGAGACCAGCCGTTGGAGCTCGAGCCCCTGGACGAGCTGGAAGGCGTAGAGCGAGGGGAACCCCTGCAGCTCGATCAGGCGGGGGACCAGCCGCCCGTTTTCGCGGGTCACGGCGAAGTCGATCTGGGCAAAGAGGGGATGGGCGTCGCAGTCAGGGACGTCGTACTCGGGCGGCACGGCCGCGAGTGAGGCCTGGAGATGCTCTGGCGCCATGAGCAGCTCGATCACTTCGCTGGTCGCCTGGACCATCGCGTCTCGGAGGTCCGGCGGCAAGAAGACCGGCGTCTCAGCGACGCGGAACTCGATCGGCCCACCCGCCGCGGCCTCGAGCCGCCGACGGTACTCCTGGTACTTCCCGTCGGTATAGGCGGCGTTATAGACTCGGCGCAGCTCCGGAATCATCGAGAAACCCCGTAGGGGCGCGATTCATCGCGCCCTTCGATTCATCGCGCCCCTACGAACCCCCTAAATCAGGAACTTCCCGTCGGCCATGACTTGCTCGTCGTCCATCCAGATGTCGAAATGGCGGCCCACGATGTCCAGGTGGGTCTCGCAGCGCCAGGTGGCGCCGGTGTGCTCGGAGTAGGGGTGGCCGAAGGCGACGTGGAGCCCGGGGATCTTCTCGTCCTGGAGGATGTTGCCAATGATCCCGCCGATGGCGACGTTCGTCCCGATCGCGAACTCGCCGACCCGGTTCGAGTTCTCGTACAGGCCGGTGTAGGCCAGGAAGGCCTCGACGATGTCCTCCCGCTCGCAGGTCGCGTTGGCGACCCGACTGTCCTCGATGGTCACCGTCAGCGGCGTCGCCTCGATGTCGCCGAAGCGGGCGCAGAGGTGGTCGCCGAGGACGCCGTCGACGACGTAGACACCGTCCACCCGGGCCGGCGCGGTCAGGACCTCGCCGCCCGGCAGGTTGGCCCACTTGTCTGGCGAGATGATCCCGCTCGTCTTGAGCCAGCGGATCTGGGGGTCGAACGTCGCCTCCAGGTCACTGCCGGCCCTGGACTTCGCCCGAATGGTCTTCGCCTTGCTGGCCCGCTCGCGGACGCGGGTGCTGATCGCGTCGACCTGGTCGAAGTCAGCCCGCATCCCCTCGAGCATGATCTGTCGCGAGATCGCCACCATGTGGGCGTGGCGGATCTTGCGGCGGTTGACGACCTCGGTCATCTGGATCCGGGTCGCCAGCTCGCCGACCTGGGGCTGGGCGGCGTAGATGCTGACCTCGGAGCGCTCGAGGGCGGCAAGGATCTCGGGGGGCATTTCGGTCATCGGCCGCTCGCCATACGCCTCGAGGACGTACGTCTCGAACGGCGCCCCGACCTCCCGCACCTGATCCGCCAGGGCGGCCGCGATCTCCTCGGTCTCCCGATCGGTGATCAGGGTGACCCGCTCGTCCGGCCCGACCCGCAGGCAGGTCCGGACCGCGTTGCGCGCGCCTGGGATCAGGTCGGGGCCATAAGCCGTGTCCAGCACGGCGCTATTGTGCATGGAGGGAAGTGTATCAGGCCCCGATGGCGACGGGCGACGGTTCGAGATCGCGGACCGTCTCGGCGCAGATGTAGTCGACGACCTTGCGGAGGTCGCCGGTCTCGGCGTAGACGGCGAGCTGGCGGTCGGCACCGGTCCCGCCCTCCAGGATCCGATGGACCCCCGCGGAGACGACGTCGCGGCTCCCCAGCTCGTCGACGACATCGTCGACGAACTCGATCAGCTCGACGGCCAGGTCGCGGAAGGGGACCTCGATCTCCTTGCCGAAGTCGATCAGCTTGCCGTCGATCCCCCAGCGGCTCGCCCGCCACTTGTTCTCCATGATCAGCGCCCGCCGGTAGGTCCGCCAGCCGAGGTTCATCGTCCGCAGCTTGTAGAGCTTGGCACAGATCGCCTGGAACAGCGCCGCCAGGGTGACCGTCTCCTCGACCCGCATCGGCACGTCGCAGACCCTGAACTCGAGTGTGGGAAAGAATGGGTGCGGCCGGACGTCCCACCACATCTTTTTACCGTTGTCGATGCAGCCCGTCTTGACCAGGACTCGGACGAACTCGTCGAAAGCGGCGGCCGTCTCGAACATCTCGGGGATGCTCGTCCGCGGGAAGCGCTCGAAGACTTTCGTGCGGTAGCTCTTGAGGCCGGTGTTCCGCCCGAGCCAGAATGGGGAGTTGCTCGAGAGGGCGAGCAGGTGGGGCAGGAAGTAACGCGACTCGTTCATGATCTGGATCGCCAGGTCGCGGTCCTCGATCCCGACGTGAACGTGCATCCCGAAGATCAGGTTGGCCCGGGCGACGTCCTGGAGCTCCTCGACGATCTCGTCGTAGCGCGGATCCTCGGTGATCGACTGGTCGGCCCAGTGCGAGAAGGGGTGGCTGCCGGCCGCGGCGACCCGCAGCCCTTGCTGCTCGGCCAGGGCGGCGATCTCGGCCCGCAGGCTCCTGACGTCGGCCCGCACCTCGCCGACGTCCTTGCAGATGCCGGTCCCGGTCTCGACCACCGACTGGTGCAGCTCCGGCTTGACCCGCTCCTGGAGGACCCGCTTGCCCCCCTCGAGCAGGGCCTGGATGTGGGAGCGCAGCTCCCGGGTCTCAGGGTCGACGATCTGGAACTCTTCCTCGACCCCCAGCGTAAAGGCCGGCCGCTCGCTCGTCATCGTGGGACCTCCGTCGTGCCCGTGGCGCTCCCGCCCGAGAGGAACGCCTGCCAGTGGAGCTGCCCGGCC
>JACCZL010000341.1 GCA_013695975.1 Chloroflexota bacterium | reverse complement strand
CGATCGGCGGAGCAAGGGCTCGTCGAGCGTATCGCGAAGGGGCTGGCGCAAGGCCCCACCTGAGTCGAAGCGCGGCTCGAGTCAGCTCAGCATGCGCTTGGCTCGGACCTTGATCGCGGTGTATCCTAGCAGCACGCTTCCTCCGCGGCCACCTCGTCGACATCCTCTCCGAGCGACGGATGAACATACCCCTGTCCTTGACGATCAACGGCGAGCGGCACGCGCTGTTCGTCGGCGTGCATAAGACGCTGCTCGAGGTGCTTCGGGAGGATCTCGACCTGACCGGGACCAAGCATGGTTGCGAGCTGGGTGAATGCGGCGCTTGCGCGGTCCTGGTTGACGGGCAGCCCATCTTGAGCTGCCTGGCGCTGCCGATCGAGCTGCGGGAGCGCGAGATCACCACCGTCGAGGGACTCGCTCGGGGCGCCACGGTGCATCCGCTGCAACAGGCCTTCGCCGAGCTCGGCGCCGCTCAGTGCGGGTACTGCACGCCGGGCTTCCTCGTCACGGCCAGGGCGCTGCTCGACGCGAATCCGCGGCCGAATCGAGCGGCGATCGTGGAGGCCCTGTCGGGGAACATCTGCCGCTGCACCGGCTACGTGAAGATCTTCGAAGCTGTAGAGCTGGCGGCCGCGCGGATGCGGGGAGAGACTGGGGCGGTGTCGGTCGGATGGGAGATCCCGGCATGATCGAGACGGAGCGCCCGGCCGAGCTCTCGGTCGTCGGGCATTCGATCATCAAGCCGGACGGGCTGAGCAAGGCGACCGGCCACGCGCGCTACGCCGACGATCTGAAGCTGCCGAGGATGGGATTCTGTCGGCTGCTTCGCGGCACCCGCCCGCATGCTCGGATCCTGGCCGTCGACACGGCGGCCGCCGAGCGTCTGCCCGGCGTGTACGCCGTCATCACCGGCCGCGACCTGCCGATCAAGTACGGCGTTCTACCGGTCGGGCAGGACGAGCACGCGCTGTGCTCGGAGAAGGTGCGCTACGTCGGCGACGCGGTGGCCGCGGTGGCCGCCGTCGACGAGGAAACGGCCGAACGGGCGCTGGACCTGATCGTCGTCGAGTACGAGCCGCTCCCGGCCTACCTGTCGATCGAGGAGGGCTTGACCAAGGCGGGCGAGCCGGTCCACGAGGGCAAGTACGGCAACGCCCACCGCGCGGCTGCGCTCGAGTTCGGGGAGGTCGACGCCGCGCTCGCCAGCGCCGACCACGTCTTCGAGGACTGGTACTTCTTCCAGGGCAACACCCACCTGCCCCTCGAGCAGCACGCCTGCGTCGCGGAGTGGGACCCGGGCGGCAAGCTGACCCTCTGGACGAGCACCCAGTCACCCCACTACGTCCACAAGGAGCTGGCGGTCGCGCTCGACCTGCGCGAGGAGCAGATCAGGGTGATCGCCCCGCCGGTGGGCGGGGGCTTCGGCGGCAAGCTGGAGCTGTTCCAGCACGAAGCGGCCGCGGCGAAGCTGGCGATGGTGACCGGCCGACCGATCAAGGCCGCGCTGAACCGCGAAGAGGTCTTCTACTGCCACCGCGGGCGCCACCCCGTCCTGATGTGGGTGAAGACCGGCTGGACGAGCGCGGGGCGGATCACGGCGATGGACTTCAAGGCGTTCGTGGACGGCGGGGCCTACATGAGCTACGGGGCGGCCTCGCTCTACTACACCGGCGCGCTCCAGACTGTCTGCGACGCGATCCCGGCCTATCGCTGGCAAGGCGTTCGCGTCCTCACCAACAAGCCCCCGTGCGGACCGAAGCGCGGACACGGCACGCCGCAGCCGCGCTTTGCCCTCGAGTGCCACTTTGACGCCGTGGCCGAGCGACTCGGGATGCCGGTGCTCGAGCTGCGCGAGCAAAACTTCGTCGAGCCCTACAGCAAGACCGTCAACCACCTGCGCATCACGAGCTGCGGCCTGCGGGAGTGCGTCGACATCGTGACTCGCGAGTCGAGGTTTCGGGCCAGGCACCGCCAGTTGCCCTACGGGCGGGGGGTCGGGTTCGCGGTTGGGGCCTATCTGTGCGGGGCCGGGCTGCCGCTGTACTGGAACGAGATGCCGCACAGCGCGGTCGACCTGCGGCTCGACCGGAGTGGCCTGGTGACCGTCTCCTGCGGCCAGATCGACATCGGCCAGGGATCGGACGCGATGCTCCAGTCGATCGTGGCCGAGACGCTCGGGGCGCGCCCTGAGCAGATCAAGCTGATCACCGCCGACACGGACACGACGCCGATCGACCTCGGCAGCTACTCGAGTCGAGTGACCTTCATGGTCGGTAACGCCGCGATCCAGGCCGCGCAGCGCCTCCGAGACGTCCTCCTGAGCGCCGCCTCCGACGAATTCGACCTGCCGCGGGAGGAGCTGGAGCTGAGCCGCGGTCTACTGCGGCGGCGCGACGGGAGCGGGTTCGAGCTGAGCTTCGCCGAGCTGGTCAAGCTGGCCGAGACTCGCAACGGCTCGCTAGTCGCCTCGGGGAGCTACAAGCCCCCGAAGCTCGGCGGGCCCTTCAAGGGGTCCGGCGTCGGGCCGAGCCCGGCCTATAGCTTCTCCGCCTGCGTCGTCGAGGTCGAGGTCGACCCCGAGACCGGCCTGGTGCGGGTCGAGCGCGTCTGGATGGCCCACGACGTCGGCCGCGCGCTCAACCCGGTCCTGGTCGAGGGACAGGTCGAGGGGGGGATCTACATGGGGCTCGGCGAAGCGTTGATGGAGGAGCAGGAGTTTCGGGCGGAGCGCGGTTCCCGTGTTCTGGGCGTCCACAAGGTCCCCTCGATGCTCGAGTACAAGAGCCCGACGACCTTCGAGACGCCCGAGATGAAGACCTACATCGTCGAGTCGATCGATCCGGAGGGGCCATTCGGCGCCAAGGAGGTCGGTCAGGGACCGCTCCTGCCGATCATCCCGGCGGTCGCCAACGCGGTCTACGACGCCGTCGGCGTGCGCATCGACGAGACCCCGATCACCCCTGACAAGGTCCTCAAGGCGCTCGAGGCGCGGGCCGAGGGGAAGCCGGGCCGCTACGGTCCGACCAGGCTCCCGCCGTACACGTTTCCGCGCCTACTGAAGGTCGAGCCGCCGGCAGGGGCCGGTTTGGCGCCCGCCGCTACGGGCGGTCGCGAGGGCCGGGAGCCATGATGCGGCTGGCGCCGTTCACCTACCTCGCGCCGCGGAGCCTGGCTGAGGCGGCCGACCTGCTGGCAGAGCACGGTGCGGCGGCGATGGTCGTCGCGGGTGGGACCGACCTCTTCCCGAACATGAAGCGGCGGCAGCAAGAGCCCAGGGTGGTGATCGGGCTGCGGGCAGTACCGGAGCTACGCTCGATTCGCGTCGGCGAGGACGGGACGATGCGGGTCGGGGCGATGACCACGCTGCGGGAGACGGCGACCGATCCGCTGCTGCGGGAACGGTACGGATCGCTCGCGACGGCGGCGAGCCTGGTCTCGACGCCGCACCTACGCCACATGGGGACGATCGGCGGCAACATCTGCCTCGACACGCGCTGCACCTACTACGACCAGACCTACCACTGGCGCAAGAGCATTGACTTCTGCATGAAGAAGGACGGCGACATCTGTTGGGTCGCTCCCGGCAGCTCGCGCTGCTGGGCCGTCTCGAGCTCCGATAGCGCGCCGGTGACCGTGGCCCTGGGCGCCAGGTTGCGTCTGGTGAGCGCCGCCGGCGAGCGCTTAGTCGACGCGGCGGACCTCTTCCGCGACGATGGCATCGACTACTTGACCCGTCGACCGGACGAGATCCTGACCGAAGTGGTCCTACCCGCGGTCCAGCTTTCGGGGACCGCGCCGCTCCGCAATACGTACTGGAAGCTGCGCCGGCGCGGGTCGTTCGACTTCCCGATCCTGAGTGTCGCCGTGGCCCTGCGCTCTGACGATGGCGTCGTGCGCGACGTCCGTATCGTCCTCGGCGCGGTCGGCTCGAGTCCGGTCGTCGCGACGGCGGCGGCCGCTCGACTCGAGGGGCAGCGCCCGGAGCCCGAGTTGATCGAGGAGGTCGCGGGCCTGGCCTGGCGTGGGGCGCGCCCGCTCGACAATACCGACTTGAATTACGCCTGGCGCAAGCGGATGGCGCGGGTCTACGTCCGCCGCGCCCTGCGCGACGCGGTCGGCCTGCCGCCGAGCGAGCCGGCGGTCGACCGGTCGGTCGCCTGACCGGTCGCGTGTTTCCAGGAGCTGGAGCCGCGGCGGTCGCCCTGCTCGGGCTGGCCCTGGTGCTGGCGGGATGCGTCCCTCGCACGATACC
>JACCZL010000339.1 GCA_013695975.1 Chloroflexota bacterium | reverse complement strand
GGCTGACCCTCTTGCTCTTTCGGCTCGTGCCGGCCGCCGCCGCGATCGCGGCTGGCATCCTGATCTGGTGGACGCTTCGATGCTGGCGGCCGCGACAGGCGGCGCTCGGCGCGGCGCTCTGGGCCTGGAACCCGCTCGTCGTGCTGGAGAGTGGCGTCAGCGGGCACAACGATGCGCTGCTGGCGCTGCTCCTCGTCGTGGCCGTCTGGGGCCTGGTGCGACGACGGGCGGTCCTCGGCCTGCTGGCCCTGACAGCGGCTGCGCTCGTCAAGTACTCGGCCGCCGTGCTGGGTCCGCTGTATCTGGTGGTGCTCCTACGACGGGCGCCGAACGCCGCCGCGCGCTGGCGCGTTTTGCTCGGGATGGTGGCCGCCGCCGGACTTGCCGCGGCGTGCTTCTTCCCCTTCTGGGGCGGGGGCGGCGAGCTGGCGGTCAGCGCCCTCGTCTCCTCGCCGGCGCGCTACTTGAACAGCCCGGCCGAGCTGGTGTACGGGCAGGCCAGGCTCTGGCTGGGAGACGACTCGCGGCTCATTGTCGAGCGCATGGAGTTCCGACCGTGGTGGGCAGCCGCTCAGCGTCCGCTTCAACTGTTCCTCGAGCGCGCCGAGATCCCGATCGGCCAGGTCGAGGAGGATCAGGTCGTCCTCGCCATCAACCGGTCAGATGGCCGCTGGCAGCGGGTGTACGATCCGGTCACTCGGACGACGGGCTACGTGGCGCTAGCAGCACTGCGAACGACCGTTCGGCCGCGCTCGCTGGACGCCGATCCTGAGGTGGCCAGCTACGAGATCGGCCCGACCGGCGGCGCCGTCGCCGCCCGGGTCAACCTCGCCATCCGACTCTTCGGCTGGCTCGTCGTAGCCGCCATCGGGACCGCCCTGCTCTGGCGCGCGGTGACGCCCGACCAACTACTGAGCGGCTGGCTCACGCTGTTGACCCTCGTCTACTGGCTCGTGGCCGCCTGGTTTTTCCCCTGGTACCTGATCTGGGCGCTCGCCGTCGCCGCGTTGCGCCCGCGCGGGCCGCTCGTCTGGGCGCTGGTCGTCTGGTCCGCCGCGGTCCTGACCTACTATGGCCTGGTGACCCTCGAAGGGGACCCTACCCTTGGCTGGCTGTACCGCTGGCGGGCCGTGCCGATGTTCCTGCCGCCGCTGCTGGTCCTCGTCGGGTACGCCATCGCGACGCGCGTGGGCCGACCGCCGGCTGCCCTACGCTCGTAGGTAGTGTCGAAGGCCCGCCTCGAGCGGGGTAAACGTCACTCCGAAAGCTCGCTCGGCAGGGCTCGGGTCCACCCGCTCGTCCATCGTGATGAAGTCGATGGCCCCCGGTGAAAGCGGAGCGTTTGGGAGATACTGGATGACACTCGCCGGGATTTTCACCAGCCAGGCCGGCTGGTGAACCAGCCGGCGGTGCTTGCCGAGGACCTTCTGCAGGGTGCCCAGAATCTCGTCCATCGTAAGCGGGTCTCGGCTGCCCAGCTCGAAGACCTGGTTGGTCGCGGCGGGATTGTCGACCGCCGCGGCCACGACTTTCGCGACGTCGAAGACGGAGATCGGCTGCACCTTTTCCTGACCCGAGCCGATGACCGGCACGACCGGCAGGTACTTCACGAACGCCACGAACTTGTTCAGACTACGGTCCTCCGGGCCGTAGATCCAGGACGGGCGGACGATCACGTACTCCATCCCGCTCGTCATGACGGCCCGCTCGGCCCGCTCCTTCGCCTTGAACCATGGCTCCGACCGGCCCGGCCTGGCGCCGGCCCCGCTCAGGTAAACGAATCGGCGGACGCCGTTGGCGCGGCACGCGGCGACCATCCGCTCGGTGCCCTCCCCGTCGACCTTCTCGTAGGTCCAGCCTCGAGCTGGATTCTCGACCGGGTGGTTCGGGAACTGGACGCAGTGGACCACCACCTCGACCTCACGCGTCGCCTCGGCCAGCGAGCTCGGATCGGAGATGTCCCCGCGAACGTACTCGACACCGGCACGCCGACGCGCGCGATCGGGGTCACGGGTCATGATCGTCACTCGGTGCGTGCCGCCGTTGGTCAGCTCCTCGACGACGTGCCCCCCGATAAACCCCGTCCCGCCGGCTACTAGAACGTGCATGCCCCACCCTCCAGGCGACGCCGGGCCCGGCGTCCAGTGTCGATTGTATGCAGACCCTTTGCAGGGAGCAAGCTACTGCCTGGCTGTACAGTGGCCGCCCGTAGAGCGGAGCATTGTGCAGGCTTGCGCGGTCCGGGATAATGGACTCGGCGAGGCGATCGAGCCGCGGCTCGGGTCGACGACGGCATCGGGCATGCGGCTTGCATGCCAGGGTAGGCTCGGCTCGCCGGAGCATGCCCCGTGCGACCGATCTTCTCCAACATGCTACGCCCCCTCCCGGAAATCTCCTGCTTGCCGATGCCGACGACGACGAAACGAGACTTGCCGACGCTGAACGATCTCCTGCCGGCTGTGGCGGGGGCTCGGCTCGTGCGCGGCGACCCCGGCAGGCAAGTGACTGGTGTCAGTCACGACACTCGCCACCTCCAGCCCGGCGAGTTGTTCGTAGCTATACCGGGCTTTCGGCAGAACGGTCTCGATCACCTGCCTGAGGCGCTGGCTCGGGGCGCGAGCGCGGTGGTCGCCGAGGTCCTCCCATCTCTCGCGGATGAGGTCCCGATCGTCCTGGTCCCGTCGGCGCGAGCCGCGCTCGGGGACCTCGCGGCCGCCTTCCACGGCTATCCTTCCCGGCGGCTCAACGTGGTCGGAGTTACCGGGACCGACGGCAAAACCACCACGGCCCAGCTCCTGAGCGCCATCCTCGAGGCGCACGGGCTCAGGACCGGCTGGCTCAGCACCGTTAACACCAAGATTCATGACCGCATCCGCCCGAACGCCTCCGATCACACGACGCCGGAGGCGCCCGTGCTCCAGCAAGCCTTCGTCGAGATGGCCGAGGCAGACGTCGACGTGGCGATTCTCGAGACCAGCTCGCACGCGCTCGCGCTCGGGCGGGTCCGTGGCACGACGTTCAAGGTGGGCGTCTTCACCAACCTGAGCGCCGAGCACATCAACTTTCACGGGACACTCGAGGCGTATCGGGTCGCCAAGAGTCGCCTATTCGGGCTCTTGGCCGAGGACGGCCTGGCCGTGGTCAACGCCGACGACGCGAGCGGAGGGTTCATGCGCGGGGCCACCCGGGCGCCGATCATGACCTATGCCATCGACTCCCCGGCCGACGTGCGGGCCACCGACATCGTCGTCTCTTCGGAGGAGACGACGTTCAAGGCCCACCTCCCGCCGACCCCAACGAGTGGCGCCACGATCCTGGACTTGCGGACACGGCTAGTCGGACGATTCAACGTCGCCAATTGGCTCGGGGCGTATTGTGCAGCCACCTACTTCGGCGCGACCCCGGCCGACCTCGTCCGGGCCGTCGAGCGCCAGCCGCCGATCCTCGGGCGCATGAACCTGATCCAGCAAGGCCAGCCGTTCCTGGTCGTGGTGGACTTTGCCCACACGCCGCGCGCCCTCGAGCATGCCCTCGACACCGTGCGCCGACTGGTGCCGGGCCGCCTGCTGCTGCTCTTCGGGCTCCCTGGCGGGCGAGACTTCCGTAATCGCTGGGCGATGGGCCGCCTGGCTGCCGAGCAGACCGACTTCTTCGTCATCACCATGGATGATCCGTACGACGACGATCCGTCCGAGATCGCCGGCCAGATCGCGGAGGGTGCGCGCGGGGCAGGCGCGATCGAGGGACCGAGCTTCAAGGTCGATCTAGATCGGCGCTCGGCCCTCCGGACGATCCTGGGAAGGGCCTCGGCCGGCGACGTGATCTTGCTCGCCGGTCACGGTCATCTAGACAAGCTAGTGATCGGCCCCCGCAAGCTCCCCTGGAACGACGCCGACGTAGTCGCCGAGGAGCTTCGGGCGATGGGCTATGGACGAGTGGGTAGTGGGTAGTGGGTAGTGGGTGGAGATTCGCCTCACTCGTCGGGCTCCTGACGATGGCGGAGCAGCTCTTCTAGCTCGCGGAGCACTTCGGCCGGGTCCGGACGGCTGAGGTGGAGATCCATCGCCTCGTCGGTAAAGGCCGTTGGCGCCTCCTCAGGGGTGACGCCGAGCTGGGCAACGTACTCGCGCAACTCGGGATTTTCGGCCATCGCCGCGTCGACCCGGGTCTCGAGCTGTCGACCGGCCGTCCGCAGCTCGGCGAGCTCGAGGTCGATCTCCAGCCAGGCCCGCAGGGTGTGGAGCAGTGCGTGCGAGACCTTCAAGTTGGGGACGGCTCGAACGTAGTGGGGGGCATGGCCCCAGAGACTGGCGGCGGGGAGGCCGCGCCGCTGGCAGGCCTCGAGCAGCGCCGACTGGACGCTGCTCGGACCCTCGTAGGTCGAGAGCTCGATGCCGAGGCGCTCATATTGCTGCCGCAGCTCCAGGGTCGTGGCGTGGCCGCTCAGCTTCACCGGACCACGATGTGGCACCGCGTCGTAGGTGCCTCCCAGCGCGACGACCTGGGAGACGTTGCAGCGTTGCACCAGCTCGAGCACCGCGGCGATGTACGCTCGCCAGTTGATATTCGGCTCACGGCCCTGCAGGATGACAAGGTCGCGAACGCCGGCCGGATCTCGCCAGGCGAAGAATTCGTTGCTCGGCCATTCGAGGGCGCGCTGGCCGGGCGCGAGGATGATCGTGGTCGGGCGAGTCTCGGTAAAGACGTAGAACTCTTCGGGATCGAGCTCGCCGAAGCGCTTCGCGCGGAGCTTCCGGGCCAGATACCGAGCCGAGCCCGACCCGACTTCGCCGGCGTCCGGCCAGCCCGCGAAGGCGGCGACCAGCGTCGGGTTGCGCAGGTCTGGCAGCTCGTGGATCCGCAGGTCGTCCATCACCCGCCTCCCCGTCGGCAGTGTATCGGTTGACGCTATTGTACGGGACAGAGCGCGCTCCGCTGCGCGAAGGGGCAGGTACTCGAATGGACGAGGCAACGACGCGGGCGCGTTTCTACGACGTTCCACGGCTGCTGGCGCTACGCCGGGCACTGCGCCGCGTCGCCAACGCAGCCGAGCCACGGGCCGAGCCCGTCGCTGGAGTCGAGCTGTCGGACGCGCGGCGGCTCGGTCTCCTGCCCGGGTCGTTCAACCCGCTGACCCGCGGCCACTCCGCCCTCGCCGAGGCCGGGCTGGCGAGCGGGGCGCTCGACCTCGTGCTCTTCTCGCTCAGCACCCACACCATCGACAAGGAGGTGCTTCGCGGCGCCTCGCTGGAGGACCGCTTGCTGGTGCTGCAGCTCGCGTGCGAGCGCGATCCACGGCTCGGGACCCTGCTGGTCAACCGTGGTCTGTACGTCGATCAGGCGACCCTGATCCGGACGGCGTTCCCGGGCGCCGACGAGCTTCAGTTCCTGGTCGGGTTCGACAAGATCGTTCAGATCCTCGACCCGCGCTACTACGTCGACCGAGACGCCGCCCTGGAGCGGCTGTTCGGGCTGGCCCACTTCCTGGTTGCGCCGCGCTGGTCGGACGGGTCTGAGGCGTTGATGGCGCTCCTTGCGCTCCCTGAGAACTGCCCCTTCGCCGCCGCGGTCCGCCCGCTCGAACTGCCCTCGGCGCTACGCGACGTGGCCTCCAGCCAGGCCCGTGCCGCGGCGGCGAGCGGCGCGACGCCGAATCACGAGCTGCCGCCAGAGTCGCAGGCATTCGTCGAAGAAACGGGGGCTTATGAGGACCCACCCGGCCGCTACTCCGCGCGGCTGGACGTTCTGGAAGCGCTGGAGCGAGCAGGCGACGCGGCGGAGGGGTTGGACTTTCGCGGGCTCGTCGACCGCGCGACCGGGGAGCGCGTATGATTGAGGGTTGTCCGACAGAGGCGTAGGTTGCCGAAACCCCTCTCCCCTGGCGTGCTCCGCGAGCTCTGGGCGATCGTCGGGCGCGATGCCGTCCTCGATCAGCCGGAAGACTTGCTGGTGTACGAATACGACGCCTACCTGGATCGAGCCGTGCCGGACGTCGTCGTCCAGCCGGTCAACGCCGAGCAGATCGTTCGGGTCGTGCGCCTGGCCGCGAGTGAGGGGCTGGCAGTGACGCCCCGTGGGGGGGCAACCGGGCTCAGCGGTGGGGTCGTGCCGATCTTCGGAGGGATCATGGTCGACTTCGCTCGGATGCACCACATCCTCGAAGTCGACGTCGCCAATCGCGCGGCGCTGGTCGAGCCGGGGCTCTTCAACCTCGACCTGTCGACAGCGGTCGCGCCGCTCGGCTTGTACTACGCTCCGGACCCGTCGAGTCAGAAGGCGAGCACGATCGGCGGCAACATCGCCGAGAACGCCGGTGGCCCCCACTGCCTGGCCAGTGGGATGACGACCAATCACATCCGCGGGGTCGAGCTGGTCACCCGTGACGGCGAGCTGGTGCAGGTGGGTGGCCAGGCCGCCGACGCGCCGGGCTACGATCTGGTTGGCCTCGTCGTCGGCTCCGAAGGGACCTTCGGCATCGTCACCAAAGCCTGGGTCCGGTTGCTGCCGATCCCGCCCCGGACCGTGACGTTCCTGGCCCTCTTCCAGACAGTCGACGCGGCCGGCGCCGCCGTCTCCTCGATCATCGGGCAGGGCATCGTCCCCTCGGCCCTCGAGCTGATCGACGGCCCCAGCGCCGCCGCGCTCGAGCGGGCGTTCAAGGTCGGCTACCCGCCAGAGATCGGCGCGGTCTTGCTGATCGACGTCGCTGGGTTGGCCGAAGCGGTCGCCGAAGAGGCGGCGCTGGTCGGCAAGCTCTGCGAGGCGGCGCCGGGCGCGCTTGGCTTACGCTACGCGGCAACGGCGGCCGAGCGGGAAGGGCTCTGGAAAGCGCGGAAGGGGGCGCTCGCCGCGCTCGCGTTGATTGCCCCGAATTACTACCTCTGCGACGGCGTTGTGCCGCGGTCGAAGCTCGCTCAGGTCCTGCGGCGGGTCGCGGCCATCGGCGCCGAGTGGGAGGTACTGGTTACCTGCGTCGCCCACGTCGGCGACGGCAACCTCCATCCGTTGATCGCCTTCGACGTCAACGAGCCCGGCATCCTGCCACGGGTCGAGGGGGCCCACGACGAAATCATCCGCGCCTGCGTCGACGCCGGCGGGACGATCACTGGTGAGCACGGCGTCGGCATCGAGAAGCGTAAGTACATGCCATGGATCTTCGCGCCTGCCGACCTCGATCGGATGGCGAGAGTGCGCGCGGCGTTCGACCCGTCAGGCCGCTTCAACCCCGGCAAGGTCTTGCCGACCGAGGCGGAGGCCGGGACGACCGACCCCTCGGAGTCCGTCCCGTTGCGAGTTGGGGTCAGCGCCGGGCTCGATCCCGAGCGCTGGGTCTGAGCGTGAGCGCGACTCGGCCGGTGCCCGGTTTCACGATCGCGGACGCCCCGACCGCGGCCGAGCTCGGCCAATGCGTCCATTGCGGACTCTGCATGCCCCACTGCCCGACCTTCCGCGAGCTGCGGGTCGAGACCGAATCCCCCCGCGGA
>JACCZL010000330.1 GCA_013695975.1 Chloroflexota bacterium | reverse complement strand
CGCCCAAATCCCCGCCGAGCAACGCTCGCGCCCGCGGCACGGCGGCCGCCGGACCACCCGGCACGGTGGCCAGCGCGGCCAGGGCGGCAGCCTGGAGGGCCGGGCGGTGGTCGTCGAGGGCGGCCACCAGGCTCGGGATCGCGGCCACACCTTCTTGCTCGGCCAGCACCCCGGCCGCCGCGGCGGCGATGGCGACATCGGAGATGTGCAGGCTCTGGTGCAGCAGCAGGCGGACCGCCTCCTGGCGGCCGGCCTCCCAATCTCGCGTCAGGATGTAGCGCCGCAGGGTCTCGCTGAGCGACGGCAGCTCGCCCTGATCGAGGTACGTCACGATCCACTCGCCGAAGAAAAGCCAGTACTCGGTCAGGTCGGCCATGTAGCGCCGGTTGAAATACGTCTCGGCCCCGCCACGCTCAGCGCGCGCCGCCTCGAGTTGGTCGGTCGAGACGGCCCCGAGCTGGACCAGCACCTGCTCGAGCGGGGCGTCGATCTGGAGCGCGAGCGACCGCGCCGCCTGGAGCCGGTCCGCGGAGAGGATACCCTTGGCCAGCAGGACGTCGTCGATCCCCAGCCGGAAGCCACTCAGATAGCGGGTCGTCTCACCAGCCTGCGCGCCGATCCGCTCGGCGATCCGCGCGGCCAGATCGCGCAGCTCGTCGAGGCGAGCGCGGTACGTTGGATGCTCCCGGACGAAGGCGATGGCCAGGGCATTCGCGATCTGCTCCTCGAGGAAGTCGTTGTCGGCCGGGGCGTGGTAGCGCTCGCGCAGGTGATGGGCCAGCTCGTGGCTCAAGGCAAACGGGAGCTGCGCCTCGAGTGCCCGGTCGACCTCGTCGAAATCTGCCGCGCCGAACACGTGCTGCAAGAAATACCAGCAGATCCGTCCTCGGAGCGTGAGCGGATCGGGGATGCAGATCCAGATGGTTTGCGCCTCGGCGTCGTAGCGCGGGCTCAGCCCTTCACCATAGGCCAGCCGCAACGCCGAATCGACCTGTATGCCGTAACGCCCAAGCGTCTCGACGACATCGGCGTGGATGACGCGGCTCAGAGACAGCCACGCCTCGCGCGTTCGCGGTGCGGGGGCCGAGCCAGTGTCAGGGCGAACGGTCATACCTGCCCCCGATGGACTCAGGGCGATGGCCCGTCGCGGTTTGCTGGCTGCAGCGTGTCCTCGGTCGCGTCGGGCAGGCTGGCGCCAGGTCTCAGCAGGCTCGTCGCCGCCGCCAACCGCTGGAGGGTCGGTGCGACGTGGCCGAGCGGCTTGGCGGTGTCCAAGGCGGCCAGGGCCCGCGCGCGGTAGACCTCGACCCGTAGGGCGCCATACTGGAGCGCACCCGCATCGAGCATCATCTGGCGGGCGGCGCCGGCCCGGTTCGGATCGGCCGGGGCCGCGTCGAGGTGGCCGAGCAAGGTCTCGCGTCCGTGGGGTGGCAGGACCGCCAGGGCGTAGACGATCGGCAGGGTCCGCTTGCCGGCGGCCAGGTCTCGGCTCACCTCGCCGTCGTCGGAGAAGAGGTCGCCGCAGTCGCTGGCGAGCTGGCCGGCTGCGCCGAGGCTCCGCCCGAAGCGGGCGTAGGCTTCGTAGACGTCGACCGAGGCGCCGGCCACAATCGCCCCGGCCCGAGCGAAAAACGCCGCCTGGGCGCCGCTCTTGCCGAGCAGGATCCCCTCGCAGGCGTCGAGGGTCACGTCATCGCGACCCTCGCTGGCAAGGTCGTCGGCCTGACCGGCGCTCATCTCGATGAGCGCGCCGGCCAGGGCGCGCTCGACGACGGCGCGGACCGGCACCGACGCCTCGAGCTCGCCCAGGGCATCCAGGGCGAAGGCGGCCAACAGCGTCGAGCCGGTCAGGGTCGCCTGGGCCGGCCCGTGGGCCGCCCAGCGGGGAGAAAGCTCGCGATCGGCGACGTTGTCGAGGACGTCCGCCCCGAGATAGATGCATAGGCAGCAGCCCGCCAGCGCCAGGGGCGGATGGCCGGCCCCGCCGGCGGCGAGGTAGGTCAGCCCTGGTAGCTCGCCCGCCACCAGACCGGCCGGCTGGTTCGCGACCTGGTCGCGCGCCTCCTCGACCGCGAGCGCCAGGAGATCGGCCTGGATCGGCGTGGCGGCCCGTCGCTCGAGAAAGACCTGCAGCCAGTCCAGGACGACCGTGGTCCACACGGGCTAGTAGGCGCCCCGCCGGCGGGCGGCGGCGGCGAGATGGGCGTTGACGTCGTCGGGCGGGAGGCCGGAAACTTCGGACTGGAAGGCGCGGACGGCGTCGATCTCCTCGGGGCTGAGCACGATGCCTTCGGTGCGGAGGGTAGCTTCGAGATCCGCGGTGAGCCGCCGCCGAAACGCCGCGTCCGTAAGCGCCCGCTGCACGAGCACTGAGAGCCCATCAGCGACCATGCAGACGCTTCCCCTCCGAAGCCAAGAGTATAGGCGGACGCTGGAGGGGTCGCAACAACATCCTTGTCCGCCTGTCGGCGCGCCGTGTCCGAGCGCCCGCATACCCGCTCACGCGGCTTCGACCAGACGCGCGAGCGCGACGGTGGCGACCGATGTGGCGTAGACTGAGCCAGTGTAAAAGATGTCTGGAGGAAGCGGGGCGGCGGGGAAGGAACCGTCGTCGCGCTGTGCCGCGAGCAGCCAGTCGGCCGCGCGCGTAGCGGCGGGTCCGGCGGTGGCGAGGGTCGGGTCACAGGCGAGCAGGGTCAGCAGGGCCCAGGCCGTTGGGAGGGTGCTGGCGTCCTCGCGCGGCGGGTCGCCGAAGCCCCAGCCGCCGGACGGGCTCGCGCTCTCCACCGTAAAGGCGAGTACCGCGTCGCGATCGGGAACCTGGGCCGCGGCGAGGTGGGCCGGGTAGAACGGAGTGGCGTAGCAGGCGTCGTGGGCAGCCCAGATGCCGCGCGCGTCGCGGGTATCGCGGAGGTAACGCCGGCCGGTGTCGACGAGTGGGTCATCGCCGCCGAGCGCCGCCAGGGCCCAGGCCGTGACCGACGGAGCGGTCAGGTAGTGGTCAAAGCCACCGGGCTCGTCGAGGATAAAGGTCGCCCAGCGACCTTCCGGCAGGGCGTAGCGGCGCAGCGCCGGCACCAACGTCGGTCGGAGCTCCGGCAGGGCGAGGGCGCCAGCGGCGGTCGTCTCGATGCAGAGGCCAGGACGGGCACTCCAATAGGGGAGGCCGCCTTCCTTTCGGACCTGGTCGCGTACGAAGGCGACAGCCGCCGCCGAGGTCCGCCCGGCGGCCTGGATGGCGAGCAGGGCGTTCACGGTGTGCCAGACGTCGGCGCCGTCGGCGAGCCGAAAGAGGACGTCGACCACGCCACTCGAGCCCCGCACCGACTCGGTGATCGCGCCGGAGGCGCGCTCGGAGCGGAGCAAGTACTCGGCGGCCCGATGGGCCGCTTCGAGCCACGTCTGCTGATCGACGTCGGCGATCATCCCCCTGCCTCGATCTCGGCTGTCGCTACGGTCTGCCGACCGAGGATACGTATGCAGTTGCACGGTGGTCAAGTGGACCTCCCCCATAGCGTGAACGCATGGAAGGCCCATTTTGTGTTGCCTGCACGAGATCGTGACGAAATTGTGAGGCGATAGGCCGACCGCGCGGCCGTCGGGGTGCCTATACGATCCGAGCGGGCGACGGAGCTGCCGAGGGACGCCGGACCGCAAGACGGAGCGGTAGCTGTGGTGGTTCGGGCGCCGCTCGACAACACTCAGCCCTACGGCGTGCGTTTCCTGGATGGGGTCGAGGCGAACCTCCATCGCCGGACTCGGACTGTGACCTGCGCGGAGCGCACATTCTGCCAGTTCAAGAGGTGGTTCGTCTCGATCCCGGGCAGGAGACGATCGAGATGTCCAGGCTCCGCGACGATCTCCAGATCGACCTCGTGACGCACAGGTCTTCAGACTTGTCAGGGCAACCCTAGTTGCCTCCGAATCGCCCGTTCCAGGGCGGCGATGTCGCGCGGCGCGACTGAGCCGATGTAATTCCGCAGGCGCTCCTTGGCGATCGTGCGGATTTGATCGCTCATCGCCTTCTGCACCTGGCCCGCAACGTGTACCGCAGCTTCAGAGGGGTAGAGGCGGTCGGTGTTCGAGCTGAGCGGCACGACTTGGACACGGTTGAGCACTCGATTCGACGCATCGTTGCTCACAATGACCGCCGGACGCTCCTTCCGAATCTCCCCGCCGCGTGCGGGCTCGAAGTCCACCCAGTAGACGTCCCCACGCCTCACTCCAGCGCCTCGTCGGGGGCCGCCTCGATCCACTCCAGCGCGTCTCGTTCCCGCGCCTCGTCCGCGGCCATCTCACGATAGGCTGCTTCCAGCTCCTCGTCGTCGACGACGTGCGGTCGCACGAGATCCTCGATGAAGCTGCTGATCTGACCCCGCCCGATGTGCTGGTGGAGCCCCCGATAGACTTCTTCAGCCAGGGTGATAGTCAGCTTCCGGTGCATGCAGGCCTCCTAGCACGTATACACGTATCATAGACCTGGTCCCTTTGGCTGCACCAAGCACCCTCCAGATGCTGATGGTCGTGCGAGTACCATCGCTTCCAGGGTGATCGCGGCCGGCCCGTCGTCCTGACCGCTTGGTGCAGTACCACTGCCGGCCAGTCTCCCCCTTCCCTGAAAGGAAGGGGGTCGGGGGGTTAGGTTAGCTACGGCAAGTTGTTCGCGCGCCGCAAGTAGGCGATCACCTCGTCATACTCTTGCGGGGAGAGGCTGCCAGGGTCGTACTGGGGCATCGAGGTGCGGATGTAGCGGTCGAGCTCCACCGGGGAGTAGGCGACGACGTTCGTGCCCTGGCCGATCACCCTGGCGCCGCGCGGCGTTCCGCCGCCATCGGCGCCGTGGCAGTCGGCACACTGCTGGGCAAAGACCTCTTGCCCGCGATCGGCGGGCGCCTGGCCGGCCACGGCCGCGGCGGAGGCGGGGGCCTGGCCGACGCTTGCGGCCTCGGGGGCGGGCTGGCCGACGCCGATCGGGACGGGCACGCTGGCGTGGTAGAGGTAGCCCAGGCGGTTCCAGGGGACGCTCCGCGGCTGGGTGGCGCCGGTCTCGTCGGTCGCCCGACTGAGTAGCGTGTACTGGCCGGGCGCGGCATCCCAGGGGAAGTCCCAGCGGGCCCAGTGGAGTCGATCGATCGGCTCGAGCACCCGCGCGTCCGACCAGGACGCGCCGCCATTCAGGCTGATTTCGACGCGAGTGATCTTGCCCGAGCCAGACCAGGCGAAGCCGGAGATCGAGGCCAGGCCCGGCTCGATCGTCGTCCCGGTGTAGGGCCGAGCGACAACCGACTTGACCGGCAAGACCGTCGCCGGCGGCTTGTCCGGGTAGTCTGGCCCGTCCAGGATGTAGCGGACGGTCTGATAGGCGCCCTCGAGTGGGCGGGGGATGACCGTCAGCCGCTCGAGCCACTTGACACTCGCGACGCCGATCCAGCCCGGGACGACCAGGCGGAGCGGGAAGCCGTGGTCGGCCGGCAGGGTGTCGCCGTTCATCGCGTAGGCCAGCAGGGTGTCGGGTCCGAGCGCCACGTCGACCGGTAGGCCGCGCTCGACCTTACCGGCGTCACCCCCTTGCGCCACCACGTGGACGGCGTTCGGCCGGATGCCGGCGCTCCGGAGGAGGTCGCCGAGCGACACGCCAGTCCACTCGGCGACGCTGACGGCCCCGTCGGTCCAGGCGGTGCCTTCGGCCAGCGGGCTGTAGCGCGAGCGGCTGTTGCTGGCGCACTCGAGCAAGATGTTCATCGACTTCGACGGCAGGCGGAGGATGTCCTCGTAGGAGAGCTCGAGCGGTCGGTCCACCTCGCCGTCGACCGTCAGCTTCCAGGTGTCCTGATCGATCAAGGGGGTCGGGGTGTGGTTGCGGATGAAGTGGAGACGGGTCGGTGTGATCAGCCCGTCAATGGCGTGGAGCGGGCTCTCCTCGAGAAACGGGCCGCGGACGATCCGGCCTTCCGGCTGGGCCAGCAGGGCGCCCAGCCCATCGG
>JACCZL010000308.1 GCA_013695975.1 Chloroflexota bacterium | reverse complement strand
ACCTCAAGCGGGTCGTCCAGACCGCCGAGGACAGCGGCTTCTATTCGCTCCTGATCCCGACCCGGTTCGCGAACGGGCTCTTCGAGGAGAGCGCACCCCTCGCCGAGACCTGGACGACGGCCACCGCCCTGCTCGCCGTCACCAGCCGGATCCGCCTCCTGATCGCCGTGCGACCCGGCTTTATCTCGCCGGGCCTCTTCGCCCAGATGGCGGCGACGCTCGACCAGATCAGCGCTGGCCGGGTCGACGTCAACATCGTCCCCGGCGGCATCGCCGGCGACTTCGAGCGGCTCGGCGAAGTGAGCGACCACGCCCACCGCTACGCCCGGGCCGAAGAGTTCATCGCCGCCTGTCGGGCGCTCTGGGCCAGGCCTGAGCCGGTCGTGTTCGAGGGCCAGCGCATCAAGTTGAACGGCGCCCTGGTCTCGCCCAGTCCGGCTGGCGACGGACCGCGGTGGTATCTCGGCGGTGCCTCCGACAGCGCCCTGGCACTGGCCGGCCGCCAGGCCGACGTCTACCTGGCCTGGATCCATCCCCAGCTGGCGATCGGGCAGCTCCTCGATCGGACGCGCGAGCAGTACGCCCGGGCCGGTCGACAGCCCCACTTCGGTCTGCGCACGCACCTGGTGGTCCGCGACACCGAGGACGAAGCCTGGGCGGCGGCCGACGACCTCCTCTCGCAGGCCGCCACGACGGTCAAGGTCCAGCGTCAGGCCGTCTTCGCCGGTACGCCGATGGTTGGTCAGCAGGCCCAGGCCCGGGCCTACGAGGAGCACCGGGTCGGGCGACACCTCTGGAACGGCATCTCGACGGTCCGCGTCAACTGCGGCACGGCCATCGTCGGCACCCCCGAGCAGGTAGCCGGGGAGCTCCTCGGCTACTGGCGCCTCGGCATCGACGAGTTCATCCTCTCCGGCTACCCCCACGTCGAGGAGTGCCGCCGCGTCGCCGCCGACCTCCTGCCGATCCTCCAGCAAGCGATCCGTCGAGAGGGGACCGCGATCGGCTAGGGCTGGCCTTCGATACCCTCGGCGATCGCATCGCATTCGGCCAGCCAGGCATCGACGCGCCTCAGGTGCTCCGGATCAGTGCTTTCCACCACAGCCTCCCGAGGTACCGTGCCCGCGAGCTACTCGCAGACGTGCGCCACCAGCTTCAGGCGCTCCGGTGGTGGCAGTCGGGTCGCCAACTTCTCCACTTCGTCCAGCGTCACGCCGTTCGACATCGGTCTGCTACCTCCACCTCTATTGTACGGGGCAGGGCGAAGAGTATCCCTACGCTGAGGCTTTCCCCGACCGCGCACTGACGCACGGCGTGATCTTGCCGACTGAGCCGCGCACAGCGTCTGGACCACTACTCGGTCGCCCGCGCGTTCTCCGCGGTGTGTGGTATACTCGCCACGTGATCCCCCCTGCCGCTTCGGCGGCAGGGCTATGTGGCCGCCAGTAATGGCGGCCTTTCCGTTGTTTGAGGTGACCTTGAGGGCGAGCGTCTACGTCGACGGCTTCAATCTCTACTACGGCCTCAAGCACTACGAGCGGCAGGGCCGCCTCTACAAGTGGCTGGACCTGGCGGCCCTCTGTCGGGCGGAGCTGCCGAATGACGCCATCCAGCGAATCCGCTACTGCACGGCCCTCATCCAGCCGCGCCTCATGAATCCGCAGCAGGACCTCCGGCAGCAGACGTACCTCCGCGCCCTACGGACGATTCCGAATCTTTCGATCGACTATGGCCACTTCTTGCAGAGTCACGTCTGGATGCCCCTTCGGCACCCGCCCGTTGGTGGGAACCCTCTCGTGGAAGTGGTCAAGACAGAAGAAAAGGGTTCGGATGTCAACCTGGCGACCAGGCTCCTGTGCGACGGCTTCGCCGGCGACTACGACATCGCCGTCATCATCTCGAATGACTCCGATCTCTGCATGCCGATCGAGGTGGTTCGGAAGCAGTTGAAGCGGCAGGTGGGGGTCCTCAACCCGACACAGCGTTTCAGCAGCGCGCTTCGGCGTGTCACAACCTTCTACAAGAAGATCAGGGAGACCTCGCTCGCCGCCAGCCAGTTCCCGCCAATGCTCAGGGACGCGCAAGGCACTATCAGCACGCCGGCCGGCTGGTAGGCAACAGGCTTGGCCTGGTCCATGCGGGCGGATACCGATGAAATCGGCCGTCACAGATCGAAGGCCATCAGCTCCTCGGAGTAGACGACCTCGCCGTCGTAGATGCGCTTGACGTCGCCGATGCCCTTCTCCAGCGGGCCATGTGAGGACAGGTGTGGCCCCATGTGCGAGAGGACCAGCTTCTTGACCCCGGCCGAGCGGGCCATCTCGGCCGCTCCTGTCGTGCCGCACTGGCCGACGTTTTCGCCGTTGCCGTTCATGACCTCTTGGTCGTCCCAGCACATGCAGAGCATGACGTCGGCGTCACGGGCGAGGTCGATGACGGTTTGGCAGGGTTGGGTGTCGCCGGTGAAGACGACGCTGCCTTCCGGGCTGTCCAGGCGGTAGGCCAGCGAGTCGAGCCAGGGCTGGACGTGCTCGGCCGGAGCAGCCGTCACTTTCCAGGCGCCGCTATCGTGGACGAGGCCTGGCCCGACGTCATGCGTGCCGACGGTGGGCGGCATCCGCGGCAAGACGCCGCCTCGGTTGACGTAGACGGTCTGGCTGGTCGGGGCGTTGACCCGGGCGATCCAGTCGTGGGCGAACGCCCCGACGTCCGCGTCGAGGATGCGACGGGTGAACTCGGTGGTTGGCGGCGGCCCGAACACCTGGAGCTCGCGTGCTCGACCCGCCGCTTGATCCCAACGTGTCAGTAGAAAGCAAGGGTAGTCGACGTCGTGGTCGAAGTGGTGGTGGGTGAAGAAGAGGTAGTCGATCTGGGTCGGCCAGAGCCCAGCTTTGACCAGCTTATGCGTCGCGGCCGGGCCGCAGTCGACCATCAGGTGCTCGCCGCCGACCTCGACGACGTACGACGAGCCGAAGCGCGTCGGCGTCGGGGTCGGCGTCCCCGCGCCGAGGATGTAGATGCGTGCCATCGATGCTCTCCCTGGCGGCCCGGGCCGCTTGGACACGATAGCATCCCTCCGGGCGGCCGTCAGGTGGTCGACGCTCGTCGCGGTCACGGGCTATCCTGTCCGCACAGGACCGAGGGAGAGACGCATCGATGACCACCGCGACGGCCAGCCGCTTCGAGGAGCTTCTATCGACCCGAGCTACGATTGCTCGACCCCGCCCTCTGCAGGCGGCGGGGACGGCGACCTACGAGTTCGGGGGCGGCCTGCCCGATCCGGCCTCGTTCCCCTACGCCGGGATACTCGAGGCGACCGCGCGGATGCTCGAGGCCGAGGGCGCCGAGGCGATGACCTATGGCGACCCGCAAGGCTATCGCGGACTGCGCGAGCTGGTCTGCGATAAGTACGAACGGTACGAGGGGCTCCAGATCACCCCTGACAGCCTCGTCGTCGCCAACGGCTCCGGCCACGCCCTCTCGCTGGCCTTCAGCGCCTTGCTCGACGTCGGCGACCCGATGATCTGCGAGGCGCCAACCTTCCACGGCACCCTCTTCACGATCCGCCGCCACGGTCCGGAGATCCTCGACGTGCCGGTCGACGCCGAGGGGATCGTGACCGACGCCGTCCGCGTGCGGCTCGAGACGCTGCGACGCCAGGGGCGGCGCTGCAAGCTGATCTACACGATCGACAACTTCCAGAACCCGGCCGGCCCGACGATGTCGCGCCGCCGCCGTGAGGCGCTGATCGCGCTGGCGCAGGAGTTCGGAACGCTGATCCTCGAGGACGATGCCTACGGGGAGCTCCGCTTCGAGGGCGAGCCGATCCCCTCGCTCTACGCCCTCGACGACAGCGGCTGCGTGATCCGCGCCGGCACCCTGTCCAAGACCCTCGGGGCCGGCGTCCGGCTCGGCTGGCTCTGTGCTTCCAAAGAGATGCTCCCCTACCTGCAAGGGTTTAACTTCGGCGGCGGCGTCAGCCCCTTCATGTCGCGGGTGGCGACTTACTACATGCGCGAGCACATGGTCGAGCACATCGCCCTGCTAGTCGACGTTTATCGCGAGAAGCGCGACCAGATGCTGCGCGGCCTCTGGGAGCCCCTCGAGGGCACTGACGCCGAGATCAGCCACCCCGAGGGCGGCTTCTTCCTCTGGCTGAAGCTCCCGACCGGCGCCGACCCGGCTCGGCTGGCCGAGCTGGCCGACGAAGCCGGCGTCCGCTACGTCGCCGGCCCGACCTTCTTCCCCAACGGCGGCGGCGAGCGCAACGTCCGCCTGGCCTACAGCTACGAATCGCCCGAGAAATGTTACCAGGGCGGCAAGCTGTTCGCGGAGTGCATCCGGAAGGCGACGGCGTAGGAACAATAGTAGTCCCGCCGCGGTTGGTCTGTCCTCTGCCTAGCCCCGGAGCGCTTGGATCACCCGACCGAAGGCTTCGAGGCCGCGGGCATTCCAGGGGCCGAGGAAGCAGGTCATGTGCTCGACGCCGGCGGCGTGGAAGGCGCGGAGCTGGTCGGCGACTTCCTCGGTCGTCCCGCGGATCGACTGGTCAGGGAGTCCGGGCGCATCGTCTTCAGCGCCCGGCAGCATCACGAAGCAGCCGGCCGTCCGCTTGATCGTCGAAGGGTCGCGACCGACCTCTCGACAGGCATCGTCGAGCCTCCCAAACGGCTCGGCGAGGGTCGCCGGCGTGGCATGGGTGACGGTGTTGTAAGCGTCGGCGTGGCGGGCCACCAGGCGCATCATCCGCGGGCCCTTCGCGCCGATCCAGATCGGCGGGCCATGCGGACGCGGGCCGCGCGGCAGCAACTCGCACTCGCGGGCCTGGTAGTACTGTCCGGCGAAGTCGACGTGGCCCTCGCGCAGCAGCGGCAGGATGATCTGGAGAGCCTCGTCGAAGCGGCCGGCCAGGTGGTCGAAGGGATAGCCGAAGGCGTCGAACTCCGGCGGGTGCCAGCCGGCCCCGAGCCCCAGGATCAGCCGCCCATCGCTCACCTCGTCGAGCGTATCGGCCATCTTGGCGAGCAGGGCCGGGCTGCGGAACGCTGTGCAGGCGACGAACGGCCCCAGCGTGACCCGCGTGGTGACTGCCGCGAGGGCGGTCAGGAGCGTCCAGGCCTCCCAGACCCCGCGGGACTCCCCTTCCGGTACGACGATCGGCGGGGCGTTGCGAAAGATCAAGTGATCCGGCACGAAGAGCGTGTCGATGCCGATCTCCTCGGCCAGCTTCGCCAGCTCGCGGAGCTCAGTCCAGCGGACGACGCGGCCGGCTCCGGCCGGCTGGTTCTGCCCGTTGCGCATCATCAATCCGAGCTGTAGCCGTCCCGTCGACGTCGCCATACCCCTTCACCTCCAAATCCGATCCTCGCCCCATGCTACGCCCGCCGCTTCCGACGCTGAGCCCCGGTCCTGTGGTACACCCTAACTCATGACCGCCGCATCTCCGATCCTACCGCGCCAGGGGCGCCGACCACCACCGTGGCCGCTCGGCTCGCTCTTCCTCGGCGGCTTCGAGGGCTCCTCGTTGCGGACGGCCGACGGTGGCTGGCTCGACCTGGTGGTCGCCACCCAGCACGACCTCCAGGCGCGGGAGGACTACGCCCGCTGCCGGGCCCTCGGGATCCGCGCGGTCCGCGAGACGGCGCGCTGGCCCCTGATCGACCGCGGCGGGGCGTTCGACTTGACCAGCGTGCGCGAGCTGGCGGGGCTCGGCCGCGAGGCCGGCCTGACCCAGATCTGGGACCTGATGCACTACGGCTACCCCGACGACCTCGACCCCCTCTCGGCCCGCTTCGTCGACCGCTTCGCCGCCTACG
>JACCZL010000301.1 GCA_013695975.1 Chloroflexota bacterium | reverse complement strand
ACCTACGCCAACTACTTCCCCGGCGTCCTCGACGCCCGTGCCGACCAGTTCGTCCTCGAGTTCGCCAGCCGCGAGCTCTCCGAAATCGACAAAGCCGGCGAGTGGCTCCGCGACCGCGAGCTCGGCGCCGGCCTGATCGACGTCAAGTCGTTCTACCCCGAAACCCCCGAGGACGTCGCCGATCGCATCCGCCGCGTCCTGAAGCACTTCCGCCCCGAGCAAGTCTGGATCAACCCCGACTGCGGCTTCGGTTGGAGCCCCCGCTACATGTGCAACCAGAAAATCCAGTCGATGGCGGCTGGCGCGAAGCTGGCTCGCGAGGAGCTGGGTGTGAGTTGAGGAGGCAGCGAATTATGAAGATGTACCCTCCCCGTTCTGCTGGTGCCGCCGAGCCCCCTCGCGACGAGGCCGAGCCGCCGTCGTCGAGTCCGCCAGGTCACTCCGACGCGGGTGAAGCTGAGGCCCGAGCCGCACAGCTCCGGCGGAACCAAATCGCCATCGGATTGTTGGCAGAGTGGCGGGCCGACGACTCCGGGTATGACGAGCAGACCTGGCCGCTCGTGAAGGAACTGCTCAAGAGGCATCCGCTCTCCATCCGGGATTAGCGGGATGGTGAGCGCCGTCGTCCTCGATACCGGTCCATTGGGGAGGATCGCGCATCCTCGGCCCAATCGTGAGGTGGCCCTCTGGGTCGAGCGACTCCTGATCTCGGGCACCGACATCTTTCTGCCGGAGATCGCCGATTATGAGCTGCGTCGCAATCTGCTGCTGGAAGGCTTGACGAGATCGGTCAGGCGGCTCGATCAGCTCAAGGCTGCGCTGACGTACGTGCCGCTCACCACGGAAACGATGCTCAAGGCCGCGGAGTTGTGGGCTGACGCGAGAAGGCGCGGGGTCCCGACCGCGGACCCGAAGGAGCTGGATGGCGATGCGATCCTGGCTGCGCAAGCCATTCAGGTCGGGGCGGTTGTCGCCACGGACAACGTCGGGCACCTGTCCAGGTTTGTCGACGCCAGGAACTGGATGGAGATCTCGTGACGAGGTGTGTGCGTCGCGCCAGGGCGAGTCCGAAGCGACCTCACACCCGGTGCAACCGGAAGATCCAAGCCATGGCCGCCGGCGCGAAGCTCGCCCGCGAGGAACTCGGGCGGGGCTGAGGGCATGCTCGACCCGGCGATCCTGGATCGCGCCATCCTTTGGCTCGACGAGCGCTTCGGCCTCGATGTCGTCTGGCTGTTCGGGTCGGAGGCCCGTGGAACGGCGACGAGTGACTCCGACGTCGATCTCGCCGCCCTGTTCCGATCCCCTTCCTCTCCGGCCGAGCTCTTGGACGCGCGGGTGGAAGCCGGGGCGCTGCTGGGCCGGACCGTGGACCTGGTGGATCTCGATCGAGCCTCACCGATCCTGATGATGCAAGTGCTTCGGCATGGCACGCTCCTGCTGGATCGGAACCCGAGTCGCCGCGTCTGCCTCGTCGCGGCCGCGCCAGGTAAGTACGAGGACCTCATGCTCGTCCGTCGAGAGGGCGAGCGGCTTCTCCTCGAGCGGGTCCGCAATGCTCGACCGTGACGTCGCGCTAGCCAAGTTCGCACCGATCGAACCGCGTTCAACTCCTTGACGACCTCCGCGCGTTCTCAGCCTGGATCGTCGAGCGGTACGGGCTCAGACATCGCGAGCGATCCGCCGGTGCGTTCGCGCCTCGATGGCTGACCTCGTCGCCCCGCCCGGTTCACGCCTCACCTCACCACGCGGCCACGGGCGATCAGTCAGGGCCGCCATCCGCCAGCCACTCCGGCGGCTCGCCAACGGCCAGCTCGGCCCACAGCTCCGCGAACAGCTCGCCCGCCGCGACGCGGATCCCCCGTAGGAGGCCAACGGTTTGGCGAATGTATGGGCCGTGTTCCATCTGGACGAACACGGCGAGCGCCGTGTAGGCGCAACGCAGCGCCTCGGCCAGGCGGCCACGGCGGTCCTCGCCTGATATGTTGGCTATCTGGCAGAGCGAGATGGCGACATTGCCGAGGGTCATCGCGTCATCGAGCGGGACGACCTCCGGGCGGCGGTGCTTGAGGGCCTCGTCGTAGGCAGCCAGGGCATCGAACAGCCGCGCCCGGCGGCTTTGTCCCGGTGTGTCGGGTTCGTCCGGCAGGGTCGCCATGCGGGCGTGGGCGTTGCCGAGCGTTCCGAAGGCGGCACCGATGATCTGGTCGTCGCCGGTCCGTCGCGCCGCGGCGACCAGGTGGACGGCCCAGGTGTGGCTGTCCCGCACGAGGTTGAACCCGGCTTGAAGGTTCGCACTCTTCGCAGCGAGGCCGAACGCCAACGCGAGATCGTGCGCGATGGCCCACTCGAAAGCGTGGTTGAGCTGGGCGTAATCCGGCCGCAGCTCGTAGTAG
>JACCZL010000282.1 GCA_013695975.1 Chloroflexota bacterium | reverse complement strand
GCTCCCTCACGGTCGCGGTGCAGATGCGGCGTTCAGCAACCCCTCCCCCCGTCCAATCTACAATGTGCCAGAGGCAAGGTGATGAACAAGACGCGGCCGAGGCTGGGCATCCTCTGCGGGGGCGGGCCGGCCCCGGGGATCAACTCGGTGATCTCGGCGGCCACGATCGAGGCGATCAACTCCGGCTGGGAGGTGCTCGGCATCCTCGACGGGTTCGAGCACCTCATCGAAGGGTCGACCAGTCAGGTTCAGCCGCTCACGATCGCCGACGTCTCGCGGATCCACGCCCTCGGCGGCTCGATCCTGTACACCTCGCGGGCCAATCCGACCCTTCCCGACGAGAGGGCAGACGACCCCCACTGGCGCCTTCACACGACCCTGCGGACCCTCCGCGAGCTGGGGGTCGACCGGCTGGTCACGATCGGCGGCGACGACACCGCCTACTCCGCCGCCCGCCTCGCCGAAGCCGCCGCGGGGACCCTCCATGTGGCCCACGTCCCGAAGACGATCGACGACGACCTCCCCTTGCCCCGCGGCATCCCCACCTTCGGGTTCGAGACGGCCCGCCACGTCGGCGTCGGGCTGGTCAACAACCTGATGACCGACGCGATGACGACGCGTCGTTGGTTCTTCGTCGTGGCGATGGGTCGCTCGGCCGGCCACCTCGCCGTTGGCATCGGCAAGGCCGCCGGGGCGACCCTGACGGTGATCGCCGAGGAGTTCCCGAAGGACCGCCCGATCCAGCTCGGGCACCTCGTCGACATCCTCGAGGCGGCGATGCTCAAGCGGATCGCCCTCGGGCGGCCCTTCGGCGTGGCGATCCTCTCCGAGGGCCTGGCCCTGCGGCTGCCCCAGGACGAGCTGCAGCAGGCCCTGCCCGACATCGAGCGCGACGAGCACGGTAACATCCGCCTGAGCGAGCTGAACTTGGACCGCCTCCTGGCCGAGCAGGTCGAGCATCGCTTCCGTGCCCGCGGCAAGCGGCTGACGATCGTCGCCAAGAACATCGGCTACGAGCTGCGCTGCGCCCCGCCGATTCCCTTCGACATCGAGTATACCCGCGACCTCGGCTGCAGCGCGGTCCAGTACCTCCGCGAGTTACGCCCGGCCGACCGCGCCGACGTCGGGGCGATGGTCACCATGCAGGAAGGGGAGCTCGTGCCACTGCCCTTCGGCTCGTTCAACGACCCCGCGACCGGCCGCACCCGAATCCGCCAGGTCAACACCGCGAGCTGGTCCTACCGGGTCGCCCGCGAGTACATGATCCGCCTGAAACCCGAAGACCTGGCCGACGAGTCGAAGCTCGCCCCGATCGCCCGGGCCGCCGACCTGAGCCCCGAGGCCTTCCGCGAACGCTACGGGTATCTGGTCGCCGAGTAAGTGCCGCTAAAGGCGTGGGAGTGCCAGAACGTCTCGAGGAATCCGATGAGCATGCGAAAGGAGGGGGACTCGTGGTCAGCATGATCCGCGCGGCGGTCCTCGTCGACGACCGTCGGCTGGAGGTCCAGGAATTCCCCAGACCAGAAACCGGCCCGGACGACGGGCTTCTGCGGGTCGAGGCGAGCGGGATCTGCGGGACCGACGTGGAGCAGTACCACGGCGCGGCCAGATCGCTCGGACAGCCGTACCCCGCCGTGCTGGGCCATGAGCCGGTTGGGATCGTCGAGGAGGTCGGCGAGGTGGCCGCGCGACGCTGGGAGGTCCAGCCGGAGATCGCGTGGCGGTGGAGCCGTTCTTCCCCTGCGGGCGCTGCGAGGCCTGCCGCGACGGGCGCTACAGCGCCTGCTCCGGCCGCCCGAGCCTGTATTCGTTCGTGGCGACGGGCGTCCCACCCTCGCTCTGGGGCGGACACGCGGAATACCTGTACCTGCACCCGAACAGCATCCTGCACAAGCTCTCGCCGGACCTGCCGGCCGACCTGGCCGTGCTGTTCAACCCGCTGGGCGCCGGGGTGGCCTGGGCGGTCCAGGTGCCGGGGACCGGGCTCGGCGACGTCGTCGTCGTCCTGGGTGCGGGGCAGCGGGGACTCTGCTGCGTGGTCGCCCTGCGGGCAGCCGGCGCCGGCACGATCGTCGTGACCGACCTGTCCGCGGCCGAGGACAAGCTGAGACTCGCTCGAGAGCTCGGGGCCGACCACACGATCGCGGCCGACCGCGAGGATGCGGTGGCGCGCGTTCGGGAGCTGACGGGCGGCAGGTTGGCAGACCTCGTCGTCGACGTCTCGGCCTATGCTACCCGGCCGGTCACCGACGCGCTGGAGATGGTGCGGACCGGGGGGACCATCGTCCTGGCCGGCCTCAAAGGCGGCCGTGAGGTGCCTGGCTTCATCATCGACAAGGTCGTTCAGCGGCAGATCACGCTCAGAGGCGTCTGGGGCGTGCAGGGCCCGGCCTACAAGCAGGCGATCCAGATCATCCAGTCCGCTCGGTTTCCCCTCGAGCGGCTGCGCACCCATGCCTTCGCCCTTGACGAAGCGGAAATCGCCATCCGCACACTGGCCCGCGAGGCGCCTGACAGCGAGGGCGCAGTCCACGTGGTGATCCGACCCGGGTACGCCGACTGATCCATCAGACTGGTACCTACAACCTGGAGTCAGAGCGCAAGCGAGCAGGGCGGCGGGGGCTCGGGTGGGGCGTCGGGCGGCGGTGGCAGTCCGCAGAGGGCGCGCACCGCGTCGGCGAACCGGTCGATCGGCACGACCTGGATCCCGCCGGCTCGCCCACGGGCGTCCTCGTAGTTTTCACGGGGCACCAGGAAGACCTCGGCCCCATCACGCTCGGCGGCGATCACCTTCTGGGCGGCGCCGCCGATTGGCCCGACCGTGCCGTCGACGGCGATCGTGCCGGTGCCGGCCACGGCGTGACCGCGGGTGAGGAGACCGTCGGTCACCGCGTCGAGGATCCCGAGGGCGAACATCATTCCGGCCGACGGACCGCCGATGTTCTCGGTATCGATCTCGACCGGGAAAGGGAGCTCCGCGTTGAAGGCGCGGGTGCTGATCGCCGCGCCGATCACCGGGCGGCTCGGCTCGTCCGCGGCGGCCCGCGTGCCGACCACCAGCTCCTGCTGCTGGCCGTCGCGGACGATCGTCAGGCGAACCTCCTCGCCAACCTGATGGCGGCGGGTCGCTTCGATCACCTCGACCGCCGTGCCGACCGGCCGGCCGTCCACCCCGACGATGACGTCGCCCGGTCCAAGCAGGCCGTCGGCTGGCATGCCGGGGAGCACCTGCTGCACCTCGGCCCCCTGGCCGGTGATCCGCGCCTCGTAGCCGGCCGCCCGCAGGCCGACCACCGCGGCGACCGACTTGCTCTCTTCGATCAGGCGCTGGTTGATCTGACGTAGATCGGCCTGCGAGACGCCGCGCGGTCGGATCTGCTCGGCCGGCACGACCTCCGCCGCGCGGTCCAGCCGCCCCGCGATGGCCCGCGCCCAGTTGGCTTCCCGAGCGTACACGGCCGTGAACGCCAGGCGTCCGATCTCCTCGCGCCGCTCCTCGGGGATCCGCAGCCGCTCGCCGACGTCGTAGCTCCCGCCCGGGGTGATCACGTAGTAGCCGCTGGGGACCCAGACCAGCAGCCCACCCAGCGCGAACATCAGCACGAGCGGGGCCACCGAGGCGATCAGCGCCAGTGGGATACCGGCAAGCCGCCTCATCCTCGATCGGCGGGAGGACGCGCGGCGGAAGGGGCCTCAACGCGGCAGCGGGCGCTCGTGGGCATGGGTGGCTTCTGGGCGACGGGTGAGCACGCCAGCACCTGGTCAGCCCTCGTACACGGCATCCGTGCAGTTCTGATTCGGCGGCTTGGGCTCGGATCGGCGCTCGGGTGGCGCGACCGGCCCGACCGCGTCTGCGTCGATCCAGAAGTAGTTGCCCGAATAGGGATTGAACACGTACAGGCGGGCATTGTCTTGTGCCCGACCAACCAGGAACGAGCAGAACTGAGCCGAGGTGGCGCCGAAGCTGACGGCGCCCGCCTCGCCGGCTGGCGCGCTCCACATCTCGGTGGTCTGGTAGTTCTTGACCCAGAACGGGGTGAACGCCGTGGCGGTCGATTCGGTCGGAGGCGCAGCCACCGGCGACGGGGCCGGCGTGGCGGTCGGCGCCGATCCGAACGGGTTCCCCGGTAGCGACGGCAGGGATCCGCAGCCGCTCGTGAGTGTCAGGCCGACGAGCACTATTCCGAAGATCAGCGGCTGTCGCGAGCTCGGCACTCTCCACCTCCTGCGCCTCGCACACGGTGGGTGGCGCCCGCCGTGCCATGGTAACCTAGGCCCGGCGCCGATGGCGCGGTACGAGACGTGGACGCGGTTGCCTGAGCGTCTCCCACTAACTCCGGGTCCGCACTGAGCATACTACGGATCGGCGTCGGCCAGCGTTTGGCGCATGCCGGCTAGCAGCCACGCCTGGCGTGTTCGGCGTGGGCCTGACCCCGCAAAATCGGCTTACCTTCAGCAGGCCCATGCGGGTCGGCGCGGCCGCGGACGGAGCCAGGTGTTCCACTCCCGCGCCCGCGGCGCCGGGCCGTTGTCAGGCCCGGCGCCGCGGATTGGGGAGGGGCAGCTCAGGCGTGGCTCAGGTCGTCCCCCGGGGGGGCAGGGGCCGACGACCACGCCAAGCTTACGTTCACGATACCGCGCTCGCGCTCGCGCGGCATGTGTAGAATGACACAACTTGCCGACGTGACGACACGATTGCCCGTATCGGCGACGCGCGGGCACTGCCCTACTCCGGGGTGCTCGCGACGCGGAGGACGTGGCGACGAAGGAAGGCCTCGACGCGCTCGAGCTCGTCGGTGACGGTGCTCAGCTTCTGCCAGCCGTGGCCCTCGCCCTCGTAGAGCTGCAGCTCTACGTCGACGCCGTTCGCCCGCACCTTCTCCAGGATGACTCTACTCTGGCTCGGCGGGACCACCTCGTCTCGATCGCCCTGGAGGATCAGGAGCGGGCGCCGGATCCGGTCGGCCGCGCTGAGCGGTGAGCGTTCGACGTAGCGCCCGAAGTGCTCAGGGAGCGGGCCGATCATCGTGTCCATATAATGCGCCTCGAAACGATGGGTCTCCTCGGCCAGCTTGAACAGGTCGGCCACCCCGAAGAGGTCGACGCCGGCCGCGAAGACGTCCGGGTGGCGCGCCAGGCAGAGCAGCACGGTGAAGCCGCCGGCGCTCCCGCCCATAACCGCCATCCGGGCGCCGTCGACCAGGCCGCTGTCGGCCAGGTGGCGAGCGCCGGAGACAGTATCGGTCACGTCGTGGACGCCCCACTGCTCGCGCAGGGCCTGAAGGTAGGCCCGCCCGTAGCCGCTGCTGCCGCGGTAGTTGATCTGGAGGACAGCCCAGCCGCGATCCAGCCAGTAGCTCGTCCGGGCGTTGAAGCCGGCCTCGACGTGGCCATTGGGGCCGCCATGGACGAGGACCAGGAGCGGCGGACAGTCAACGCCGGTCGGGCGATAGCACAGGCCGTGGGCTCGGGCCCCATCCGGTGTGTCCCAGGATACGGCTTCCGGCGCGGGCGTGCTGGCCACGTCGAAGCCGGCCGGCACGCCCAGGGCCACGTCCATCAGCTTGCCTGAGGTGGGGCCTAGCGTCGCGAGCCGCGTCGGACGGCTCGCACTGCCCCAGATGACGGCCAGACGGTCGCCGTCCGGTGACCAGGACAGCGCGGTCGCCGAGCCGTCCAGTGGCCCGAGCGATCGGCTCTCCCCGCCCTCGCTGCCGACGACATGGACGCCCGAGAAGCCCCCGCTCGATCGGATGAACGCGATCCCCCTGCCGTTGGGGGACCAGGCGAAACGCATCCCGCCCGGTCCCCAGATCGGCCCGCCGTGCTCGGCCTCCTCGGCCAGGAGCTGGCGCGTCTCGCCGCTCGCGACGTCGTAGAGCCAGAGGTTCCACCAGCCCGAGCGGTCGCTGATGTAGGCCAGCGTGCGACCATCCGGCGAGAAGCGCGGCTGGGAGACGGCGACCTCGCTTCCGCCATCGACGGACCGGATCTCGCCGTCGGGTGTGCAGAGGCGAATGAAGCCGCCGTCCCAGGACATGTTCGGCACGTTCCACTCGTGCCACGCGAGCGACCCGTCCGGCGACCAGGTCGGGTCGAACACAAAGTCGCCGCCGCGCGAGACCCGCCGCGGCCACGTCTCGCCGCTCAGGTCGACGAGGGCGATATGCTGATCCGTCTTGGTGCTGACCATGCAGGCCAGTTGTCGCCCGTCCGGCCTCGCCGTCGGGGCCGCGACCCGGCCCTCGAACCGGGTGAGCTGGAGCGTCGGTCCGCCCTGGAGCGGGATCGCGTGGAGCTGGCCGTCCGGCGCAACAAAGGCGAGCGTTGTCGCGTCGACCCAGCAGAGGACCCCGCCGCCGTAGGACGCCGATGGCTGGGCCCCCGGCTCGGCCGTCAGCCTGATCGGGGCGCCACCCTCGGCCGGGACGACGATCACATCCCCCCGCCCATCGAAGCTCTCGAGGTACGCCAGCCAGCGCCCATCCGGCGACCAGCGCGGCTCGGCCAGCGCCCGCACCCGCGCCACCATCCCGGCCGTGACCTTCATCTCGCCTCCTTGTTGACTCAGACCGCGTCAGGGTCGTGATGGGCCGCGGTGAGGAGCGCGTAGGGGCGGGGCTTGTCCCCGCCCTCCCAGGGCGGGGACAAGCCCCGCCCCTACGATCATGTATGCATTAATCGGCGATCCCTTTGCGGGCCACCACGTGGGTGGCGGACACGCGCACCAGGAGCTCGCCGGGCACGCCGTTGCGGGCTCCGTAGGCTTCGGCGCGGTGCTCGCCCATGTAGCGGCCGCCGATGCGAGTCGCCCAGTCTCGCAGCTCTTCGGGATCCTCGCTGACGGTGGCCGTGCCCTCGATCATCACGAAGGCGAAGGGCGGGCGCTCGTCGTCGACGCACAGGCAGACCCGGGCGTCACGCCGGATAGCCTTGCCCTTGATCGTGTCCTCGCCGGTGGTGAAGATGATCTCACCCCCGTCCAGCACGAACCAGATCGGGGCGACGTGCGGCCGCCCATCCTGCCGCACGGTGGCCAGCTTCGCGGTGCGGGGCTGGCTCGTGAGGAAATCGCGCCATTCTGCATCGGCCATCGACGGCATGGGCACCTCCATGTCGCGAGTGAGTCGCCGGATCGAGCAGTGGCCGGCTCGCTGCGAGTATGCCAGGCCCCACGAGGCCGGGGCGAAGGACGAGCTGGCGGATCGAAGATCGTCCCCATTTCGCGCCGGCGTCTTGAGATGGTGGTCGAGCCACGCGGATAGACGCAGGCAGCGCCGCTGCCGAATCGTTGACGAGCCTCGAGCGCGCGATTACACTCAGCCCCAACGACCGGGCCACGATTGACAACGCCACGCGGGTCGGGTCGGCGATGAGGGGAGGGGCGACGATGCCGGAGGGAGCTCGCGGGCCCGAGGCGAGTGGGCTGCGGCTGGTCGGCCATTCGGACCTGGGCGGCTTCGGCGACGCCAGCCAACTGATTCGGCACGGCGACTACCTGTTCGTCGGGCACATGCTCACCAAGGGCACGACCGTCCTCGACGTGCGTGACCCGAGTCGGCCACGCGTGGCGAAGCAGCTCCCGCCGCCGACGAGCGCGACCCACAGCCACAAGGTCCAGATCGCCGGCGACCTGCTGGTCGTCAACCACGAGCAGAACCGCGGCGGCCACGGCGGGCCGCCGGCCCCGAGTGCACCCGACTCCGAGCGCAGCGCCGGCTTCCAGATCTACGACGTCTCGGACCCACTCGAGCCGCGGCCGGTCAGCTTCTTCGAGACCGGCGGGCGCGGTGTCCACCGCACCTGGTTCGCCGACGGGACGACGGTGTTCGTCTCGGCCCGGCCGGAGGGCTACCGCGAGCGCATCTTCATCATCGTCGATGTGAGCGACCCGGTCCGCCCGCGCGAGCTCGGGCGGTGGTGGCTGCCGGGGGTCTGGGAGGCCGGCGGCGAGACGCTGCCCGAGGGTTGGCCGAGCGAGCTACGCTACGGGATGCACCACGGGCTGGTCCACGGCGACCGCGCCTACATCGGCTGCCTCGACGCCGGCATCGCCATCCTCGACATCGCCGACCGGGCGCGGCCCCGGACCATCGGCCGCCTGGAGTGGTCGCACGACGAGAGTCGCGACTCCCATACCGTCCTGCCGCTGCCCGAGCGTGGGCTGCTGGTCGTCTCGGAGGAGGAGGTCGTCGAGGACGGCAAGGGCGTGCCCCATCAGGTGCGGGTGCTCGACGTCGCGGACGAGCGCCAGCCCCGCGAGATCGGCCGCTTTCCCCGCCCGCATGGCGACTTCCCAACGCGTGGGATGCGCTTCGGGCCGCACAACCTCCACGAAAACCGACCCGGCTCGCTCATCAGCGACCGCGAGATCTACGTGACCTACTTCAACGCCGGCCTCCGCGTCTACGACCTGGCCGAGCCGACGAATCCGCGTGAAGTCGCCTATTATGTGCCCCAGACGCCACCGGGCCAGAAGGCTGTCCAGATCAACGACGTCTTCGTCGACACGGATGGCCTGATGTACATCAGCGACCGCGCCGGCGGCGGGGTCTACATCCTGGAGCGGACGTAGTGGCCCGTTAGGCACGATCCGAATGCACGTGGCCTGTCAGGGCAACCGACCGGTCGCCCTTCGGCCGGCACCTCGCGACGCAAACCGCGGGGCGCACGCCGTGCGCCCCTACAAACCTGACGCGTGGGCACGCAGTCATTGGCGGTGCCTCCGGTAGGGGCGCACGGCGTGCGATGGGT